>JAQGOX010000157.1 GCA_028293365.1 Verrucomicrobiales bacterium
ATCGTGGTTCTGACTGCAGCTCGGGCATCCGCGAGCTTCGTGATGGCGTTCCCGAAATTGGGCAGCAAAACACGGCTGATCGTGTGAGGGGTACCGGAGCGCTCTATCGACGCATTGATTTCATCTGACTCTTTTATTGCGTCAACGTAGGTCCGCTGGTCCAGCTTTTCCGCACGGGCGAGCGTTTTCAAATAGAAGAGCATATCAGCATCCCAGAGCCCAACGAGTCTGCGCGCGCCAACCACCATAAAATAAATGGATTCGCTCTCACCGGTGTCGATTTGATTCATCACCTCACGGGTGGGCATCTTAAAGAGTCCTATTCCAGTGGTGCGCTCGTCCATTACCAGGCGCTCCCAGCTATTAGCGAGCGACCTTTCCGCTTCGGCAAAGGCTGCGGCGAGTATGTCGATCTCCACGTTCGATAATTGCGCAACGGAAATAACCCTTTCTGCGCTGGCGACCGCAAGTTGGATCGCCGCTAGCCGGACGATTTGCGAAATCATCACCGGTTCGTTGCTGAGTGTATTGGCTAGTCGTAAATGATCCTGCAACGATTCCAATGCTGCGGCTCGGTCTCCATTCTCAATGTTGAGAGCGGTCTTTAATTGCAAGAGGTTTTCCGCTTCCCGGATCTTGCTGAGATGGGGGAGGAGCGTCGAGGGTCCCATTTCCAAATCGATCGGATAACGGCTTTTTGGGAGCTGCATTGCCTCGTGGATCGTTTCGATTCCTTTTGCATTTTTTGCCAGGTACGCACCCATGTGCGCTTTGGTTTTTTCGTCCAGGGGTATGTTTGGCTTCGGCAAACTGCCTCGTCCTACAAAAGGCAGCTTGGATTCATTGGTATCAGATTTCACCGAGTAAAAATGTTCTGAAAAATACACCGCCGCATTTTCCCGGATCGGCACTGGGGTATAGGCGGCGTTGGATTCCGCGAGGGTGACCGGATGATGGGCTTTTCGAATATCGGTAATTTCCTTTTGGATTTGGTGGTGCAGCCATGCTCGGAAACCGACTATAGCGACCAGAAGCAATACCACGATGGAACAGAATACTATCACCAGAGGATAGGCGACTCGAGTTCTGAATCCGTATTCAGAACCCGTTGCGTGTATTCGTGAATCAGTCATCGGTATATGGATGCTATCAGGCTATTTTCCTCACACGAAATTTCCGCGTTACGGTGGAATCTGGCGAACGACATAATAATGACACAATTCTGTTGCTTGAGCAGGGATGATCCACTATAAAAATTGAAATCAGCCAATCCACCAAACAACAAATGAAGCAATTTACACTACCCGTTTTGATTGCAGTAATCATGCATTTGTCCAGAGCAAATGCGCAAAACGTTTCGGTCAACTTCAATACTCCTGGAGATCTCGCAAATAAATTCAATGTGTATCAGAATGCGACGCCTCCTTTGGTGGTCAGTCCGGGAGCGGCGACAAGTCCGTATTCCCAAACTACTTCAGGCGGGGCCGGTGGAGGCGGTGGTGTCGGAATAAACAGTGGCACTGGTATCACTGCAGACAGCACAGGAATCTACAAGAATTCCAGCTTCAATTTCGCCAACTCGGGAACGACGGTTACCATTACTTCGCTATTAAATGTTACTGCGAATACAGGTGGCGGAAACCGTCTGTTGCAACTGGGATTTGTGAATGAGAATACCAGCGGTATGAACGGAAACGCCGGCCTGGCATTCATGAGTCTGCGCCTAAGCACGGTTGGAACGTCGGGCAATGTCTACACTCCGAATTACCAGATAAAAGACGCTGCCAGCGGCACTTCCGGACCGAGTTTTACGCCAAACGTGACGCTTGCTCCGGGCGAATGGTATCAGCTATCGGGAACTTTCCAGAACCTGGGTGGAGGCGCGATTCAGATTAGTGGAACCTTGAAGGATTTTGGTATCGATGGCACCACTCCCGGAGACACCATTTTTACCTATCCGACCCAAACCTTAACCGCGATCGACATTGCGAGTGATAGTTCCGTCTGGCCTGCTTTCCGAGCGTTTAAGAATGACGGCGCTGCCGGTATCGATAGTTTCACCGCTACATCGACGGTACCGGAACCGGGCACGTTGGTGCTTATGGGCGCGGGAATTTCGGGCCTCTTGATAGCCGCCCGTCGCCGTCGCTAAACCGTCCGCTCGTTTTTTCGTTTCAAGGGATTTGCCTCTTGCAGGCAAATCCCTTGCCTTCGTACCCCTCCTGCCTAAACTTCCCTCGTCACGGTGATGAGCATGAAAATTTACATCGACGGATCCTTTTTTGCGGAGAACGAGGCAAAGATTTCTGTATTTGACCATGGACTCCTGTATGGCGATGGCATCTTTGAAGGGATTCGCGCTTACAACGGCCGTGTATTCAAGCTCAAGGAACATATCGACCGGCTTTTTTATTCCGCGAAAGCGCTGCTTCTGACGATCCCGATGTCTCATGCGGACTTGATGCATGCGGTCGTCGAAACCTGCCGGCAAAACCAGATCAAAAACG
>JAQGOX010000180.1 GCA_028293365.1 Verrucomicrobiales bacterium
TCGCCAGGGGGGCGGACTGAACCAGCGCGCAACGCATTAATAAACCCACGCATAAGAAAGACGAAACCATTCCCATAAAGATAATCTCTGAATTTGAACCGGTCTTGGGCCTCCAGCCACTAAATTCTCCGGCAATTGAATCTTGGCAGTCCCATAGGCTTTTGGTTAGCTGTCGGCGCAGATGCCACGTTTTATATTCACTTTGCTGTTGGGATTGCTCCTCTGCATGGGCATTGCGCGGGTTCATGCCGAAGATGAAACCGCGATCGTGATCGAGGGACTTTCAGACGAGAGCGTTGTTGAACACGATTTCATTAACCGGGTTTCGACGGGGAAAAATGGTGTAATGGTAAAACACGGCAGGACCTTGCTTATTGCGGACCAGGTCACCTTGGATGAAGCCAACCAAACGATTGTTGCCCGGGGCAACGTTAGCGTCCAGCAGGAAGGCCAATTTTGGACCGGCGAACAATTGGATTACAATTACCAGACTCGAAAGATTAGTGGTCAGACTTTTAAGACAGGGTCACCGCCTGTATTCGTTTCTGGAATGTCCTTGAACGCTGCAACCACTGACAAATTTTATTCCGCTACGAACGCAATCGTAACGACGGATGATGTCAGTGAACCGAGCTACATGATCCGGGCAAAAACGATCGAGATGGTTCCGGGCAAATCCATTGTCGCTCATGGAGCACGACTTTACGTGGCAGGGGTCCCGGTGATGTTTTTTCCGGTCTACCATCGCAGTTTGGAAAGACATACCCAGTATTACACTGGAACTCCGGGATACCGCAGCCGATGGGGTCCGTACCTCATGAATTCCTATCATTGGTTTCCGACTGAAACCGTTGAACTGGCCGTCAATGCCGACTTGCGTCAGAGACGGGGAATCGGCTACGGACCGGAAATGCATTACGACCTCGGTCGTTGGGGAAAAGGTGATGGCAATTACTATCGCATTAAAGATGACGGAACGGAGATCGATCCCCTGACGAAAGACATCGGAAATCAAAGACGTCGCCTGAGCTTTTCACATCAAATGACTTTGCGCACTAATCTGACGGTCAAAGCTACAATCACCGAGCAAAGCGATCCGTTCGTATCGCGCGATTTCTTTGAGGACCAATATAGGCAACACGCGCAACCTCCCTCCTTTTTCGAAATCAACCAGGCCTGGCCAAATTTCACGCTCGATTTGCTCGCACTCGGACAAGCCGATGATTTTTTCCAAAGCACCGACCGCCTGCCCGATATCAAGCTATCAGGCATCCGGCAGCAATTGGGCGTCTCGCCATTTTATTATGAGAGCGAAACGTCAGCCGGCTATTATCGTTTCCGTCCTGGTTTCGATGGAGGTACAAATTATGCGGCGTTCCGCGGCGATACTTTTCAACAAATTCTTTTGCCAAAAACATTCTTTGGCTGGCTGAACTTCACACCACGTGTTGGAGGAAGATTCACCCATTATGATGAAACCGATCGCTATGGAAAAACTGCCGATCAGCAGGATCGGGAAGTATTTAATACCGGTGCCGAAGCATCATTTAAAGCTTCGCGGGTTTGGCCAACCGTCGAGAACAAATTTTTTGATATCAATGGACTGCGCCATATCATCGAACCTTCGGTCAATTATGTCTACGTCCCAAGCCCAAATCGGCCACCCAAGGAATTACCGCAATTCGACACTGAGATCCCGAGTTTAAGACTCTTGCCCATTGATTTTCCGGATTACAACGCGATCGATTCGATCGATGCGCAAAACGTGATGCGCCTCTCGGTTCGTAACAAACTGCAAACCAAACGCGGCGGAGAAGTCGACAACCTGGTCAATTGGGCAGTGTATACCGACTGGAGAATCAACCCCCGTCTGGACCAGGGCTCGTTCGCAGACGTCTTTTCCGACCTCGATTTTCGACCGCGGAAATGGCTTACCCTAAATTCTGAAACCCGATTCGATGTCGATAACCGGCGCTGGCGCGCGGCGAACCATTCCGCAACGATTTCACCCAATGACGTTTGGAGCATTACGGTTGGACACCGTTACTTTCGCGACGATCCCACGTTTGGCATCGGGAACAATTTGATCTACGACAGTATCTATTACCGGCTCAATGAGAATTGGGGCTTTCGCATGAGCCACCACTATGAAGCTCGCGATGGATTCATGGAAGAACAGTATTACACACTTTATCGCGACCTTCGGAGCTGGACTTCGGCCTTAACTTTTCGCATCCGGCAGCAACGGATTGGACCAACGGACTTTACCGTGGCGGTGACGTTCTCGCTTAAAGCATTTCCTCACCCAGTCGGACGCGATCGCGATAATCCCTCATTGCTGCTCGGCGGTTAGACTTGTTCAGATTTAGTTCCGACCCATTTTCCACACTCCACCGTCATACCGTTCGAAAGAACTGCTTTTTATGACGACACCAAACACCCTCGAAAATAAAAGGGTTAAGTACTAATTTTTTAGTTGACGATCGTTTTGTCGAGGTGTATTTCACGAATACTAATTCATTAATAGTTGTTGATCGAGGAAATTCATGGCACGAAAAAAATCAGGAACACTCACCGACGCTGAACACCGCATCATGGAAGTTGTCTGGGATAAAGGGACAGCGACGGTCGCGGAAGTAGCCGAGGCCCTTGCGGGAAAAGACGGAACCGCCTACACGACGATCCTAACCATGATGCGGATTCTGCAAGTGAAAGGTTACCTTTCCTGCCGCAAACAAGGAAGGGCTCACTTGTACGCGCCGAAAGTCGACCGCGACACCGCCGCACGCAAAGCAGTGCGACAGTTATTGGCCAAATTTTTTGCCGGTTCCCCCGGTGAACTTGTTCTCAGCTTTTTGCGCGAGGAAGAGCTCACTCCAAAGGTACTGGACGAACTCAAAAAGAAAATTCTGGAATCGGGTGATACAAAGGAATGAATGCTGGAATTGAAACTTTCTGCAACCACCTCTTAGGTGCGTTGGTAAATGGCGGATATCAGGGTGTGATTCTCGCAGCGTTGGTTTGGTTGGGACTCAAACTACTCCGCCGGACGAATGCAGCCACTCGGCACGCCATCGCGTTTACGACGCTTTTGATCGTAGGCGGACTCCCCATGGTCCATTTCCTAACGATCAATCCTGAGCAAGCCCGTTCAACAACGACCCACACCATTACCGCACTAAACCAACCTTCGAGATTAACGATTCCCGCCGATGAATCATCCGAGGCATCTTCGGACCCGGGCGAGGCGACGGTCGAAAGTGATTCCTCGGATTTCGAGATTCGCGGCGTACTGGAGTCTATTCGTGATCTTCAGGCTGAAAACCGGAAGAACGAATCGAATCAAAGCGTGGGGTCCGACTCCGGTTCCCATCAGAGCCCGGAAAATCCCTTCGGCTTGTTTTCCTGGCTCAACCTGCTTTCCGTAAACGCGGAATGGTTCCAGCTCTATTTACCGAAAAGTCTGGGATTGGCTCTGACGGCAGCGTGGGCTCTCCTGGCTATGGTTCGAACCGCAACTCTTGCCCAACAATATTGGCTCCTTCGCCAATTAAAAAATCGGGGAACCACGCCGAACCAGGAACTCAAAAACACCTTCGATAGAATTTGGAAAAGCACAGGGATGAAGCACATCCCGGCGGTTATCATTTGTTCAGAACCTGCCATTCCCATGGTCGCAGGTTTTTGGCATCCGACAATTCTCCTTCCGGCCGACCTCGTCAAAAGTGCCACTCCGGAGCAACTCGCACATATTCTGCGACACGAGCTGGCTCACGTGGCTCGACAGGATCATTGGGCCAATTTGATCCAACAAAGCATTAACGCAGTTTTCTTCTTTCATCCATCGGTTTGGTGGCTGTCCAAACGCCTCACCACCGAACGGGAAATTGCATGTGATGATCATGTATTAAGCGTTACGCCTGCGCGCCGGGAATACGCACTCTTTTTAACTGAATTTGCCAGACTGACGCAGAGTCGCGAATGGGTCGCGGCACCGGCTGCCTGGAGCAAAAAAAGCCAACTGACGGAAAGGATAACTATGATACTGGATTCAAAACGAAACACCTCGCCCCGGCTGGCCCGCGCCAAAGCGGGTTTACTTACCATCGCGGCCACTCTAGTCGCGATCTGGGGATTGCGCGCCGCTCCACGTGTGGCACTGGCGGCGGAGACCTCCGAAGATAAAGCTCCTAAAATCGAAGCGGCGCAGGAAACTCAAAGCGTCTCGGTCGCCAGCAGCGATTTAGTTGCACCATCGGCGGCTGATAACGCCACCGAGTCCACCTCGACCATCACTATAAACTCCGGTCCGCGCCCGAAACCCTCCCCTCACCCCGCACCAATGATCGCGGTGAATACCATACCGGCCACGCCAGCCGCATTGGCTGCACCGGTCGCGGTTGAAACACGAGTCGAAACGAAGCGGTCAAAACGCAAAGAAAAAATTGACGACTCGATGGAACAACGCCTCGATCGGCTCGAACGAATGGTCGAAACCTTGATGGCGCGGGAGAAAGTCAAGAAGGATCAAAACAATAAGGAATTCAGTTACAATTTCAAAAACGACGATAAGTGGAAAGCCGGAGCACCCGGTCAGGAAGATATGACCAGGATCCAGGACCTCGCCAAACGCCAGGCAGAGATCGCCTCCAAAGAAGCCCAACGCGCGGTGCGCGAAATGGAAAGAGCGCGCAAGGACCGAGAACATATTCAGGATGAAAAACTAATGGCAGAAATGCACGAATCTTTAACTCCCCTGCAAAATATGCATCGAGATTTCGATCAGCAACGCCAGCAATTGGAAGCAGCTCGAAAAGCACTCGAAAAACAGATGCATGCGCTTGAAAAGCAGATTGACCGCCTGAACAACGAGCAGGAGAAGGTGAATCATCACAATGAGGAAAACGAACGCCGTATCGAACGGAAGAATCGCAATTCAGACGATTCGAAACATGACGATGAGCCCGGCGAGCACGGACCTCGACTGAAGCCCAGCCCAGAATCTGCGCCTGCCAACCGTTAAATAATTTCAACCATGAGCGCCCTCGCCAAAAAGCAGACTCCCGAAACGATTGCTCCGTCAGTGCATCTGGAATTTATTCAAAACCAGGCGGGCCTGCCGGAGGGCGAGGGTCTTCATGAAATTGAATCCTATCATCGCGCGCTCTTTTTGCATCACCACGCGGGAGAAATCGAGCATTTCAAACAACAGAGCCGGATTCATGAATCGCGGCTCGCGCATCTCGAAAACCGCCTGGCGGACACACATGCAAAACTGACAGGCCTCGACAAACTCATTCCCGTCAATCTCGACGGGCAGCCCGATATAAAACCCACAATGCCCTGGAATACATGGGACGGCGCGATGTTTGCAGCCGCTTTGATCGGCATCGCCTCCTTGCTCATCTTTGGGGTACTGAATATTTCGTTCAATCTCCTCGAGTCTGGATTGGTGACGTTCGTCGAAAACCGGATTCGTGCCTATTTCTGGGCCGCTCTGCTTCCCATCGGCGCTTTGGGAGTCAAGGTAGGTTGGGACCTGCTTGAAAGCGTCGAAAAACGAAAAGTATATCTCTGGACCTGTTTAATTGCCGGCCTCACTGGTGTTCTGATTTGGGTGGCGGCTTATGCTGCGGTCTATCCAACCCTTTCAAAAACTACCACCGAACAAATTCAATCGTTAAGCGTTTTCGATACAGCCGCTCCAGCATCGGGCGTCTTCAGCCTGGTCGCTCCTGGTGGCGCTAAGTGGATCGACATTATCACTGTTGCGGCGCAGGCGATCGCTGAGATTTTCTTGTCCGCGGTTCTTGGGATTTACATGACCGTGATTTATTCAAGACACCGTCCCGTACGCCTGGCGGGAAATCCGCTCTTTATGCAGCTTGACCAGGAAAGGCAAACGCTTGAAGAAAACATCGCACGCGAACGTATTTCCCTCGCTGCAGCCACCGGGAATCACAGCCGACTAGAACATCAACTTTCAGCCTTGATCTCCTACGCTCGGTCTCTTTTTCAAAAGGAGGCGGCTCTTCGACAGGATCAGAGCCATCAGAAGCGAGTCTTCCTCGACCAAATATCCGAGCAACTTCGAACCCAGCTCCAAACCGTTGAAAACGGTCATGCGGAACGCTTCGCGAGCCCGCCTGCCGCACTCGCATCCCGTAACGGCCAATGAAAACTTTTCTGTCCCGACATCTTATTTCATTCACTCTCATCGCCTGCTGCCTGGCCTCTTGGAATACCCGCGCTCAGGGAGGAGCAGGAACAAACTCTTCGGCCGTTCGATACGTCATCGGTCTTTCTCCTTTTCTTGAAAAAGGAGTCAAAGATGACACCTATCGGCGGATCGTCGGCTTCCTCCTGTCAGATGTACCGCTTAATTCTTCGCTATGGATCTACGACGCTTTCAATTTGACCACTATCACGCAGATGGAGATCCCAAATGCGCGCGCCTTCAAGAGTGGAAAGACGCGGGCGAACCAATTTAAGGAGCAAATAGGGAAATTAAGAGAATTCATCGCCGCGGATCATCAAAAACCAGAAAGCACCGAACTTCCGCTGACACAAACGGTGCGGTTCCCTCAGTTTCTCGATTTTGTAGGTCAGAACCTTGCATCAACGGCTCACCCGGTCGTGCTTATTATCCTGGGCAGCCCGCTTTACATCGATCCAAAAGAACCGGCATTTGCAATGGTCAACGGATATTTCCCTTCGGACGGACACCTGCTGGCATCGCGCGAGAAGTCAGTTTATGGAATCAAAGGTCGTCCGCAGGCCCTCGAAAACATTTCTGTTTTTTTTGGGTATCTGGGAGATCCATGGGTCAGCGAATTGCACCAGGAGAAAATCGCGCGATTCTGGACGCTTTATTTACAGGGTCAGGGCTCGAAGCTGATCACTTTCTGTGGAGATCCCGCCACCCTCTTTAACTCTGTTCGGACTGGTGCTCCCCTTCAGGATGGTAATCAACCGCGCTTTCATGTTGACCCAGGCCAAACGAAGATCGAAATGTTGAGAATCAGTCGCGACATTGGTGTGGCCGATTGGATTACGCGTGACCTCGCCCCGGGTCCGCGGCAGGCTGCGCCTTCGATAACAATTGGCACCATGAAAATTGGGATCCGTTGGAAAGGAGATATCGATCTTGATCTCTACGCGACTCCTAATCCTCACGCGGAAACTCTCTTTTTCGAACACACCCGCTCCCCTGAAGGTTACTATTACAAGGATCATCGATCATCCCCGGATCGCGAATTCGAATTCGTTGAATTCGAAACGCCGGTCGACGTTTGGAAGATAGACGCAGCAATCAATTTCTATAAGGGAACAGCCCCGGACGGGGCAAAAGGTGAAATTCGAGTCGAGTTCGATGGCAAAATTTACTCAGGAGATTTTTCAATTCCGGCAACGCACGGAAACGAAGGGCGCGCCGGCAATAGCCAGCGGGGGTTCTGGACACAAATAGACCTTCCAAAAATTCTCAGGCTTCAAAGGGTCGCCACCCATTAAAAATGACTAGCCTGATGGCTTTGAATCGAACGGCCACCAAGGCGCAGCGATTTGACCGGGGGTGCGTTCCAAACGTGCCTGGCCCCTAATAGCACCCAAACCGCTCGCAAAACCTAAATCATCTCCATACAGTTCCACAATCGAATACCCGCTTGTTTTCCGCCACAGACATGTTTAGTTCTCTTCGCAGTCATGAGCGAACGGACTATTGTCATCGTCCCAACCTACAACGAACGGGAAAACCTCCCGAACGTTGTTGAACGCCTCACAACGTTGCCTGTTCCAGTGGATATTCTCGTCGTCGACGATAACAGCCCTGACGGCACGGGACAGGTGGCCGATGATTATGCCGCAAAATTTGATTCGGTCCATGTATTACATCGCACTGAAAAGAACGGCCTCGGTCGCGCTTACTGCGCTGGGTTCGCCTGGGCGTTGGAACGGGGTTATGAATTCATATTTGAAATGGATGGCGATCTCTCCCACAATCCAGCCGACATCCCCGCATTTTTGACGGCGGCTAAAAGTGCCGATCTTGTGCTCGGATCCAGGTACTCTGGAGGGATCCGCGTGATCAATTGGCCATTAAAGCGATTAATGCTCAGCCTCGCCGCCGCCAAATACGTCCTATTGATCACCGGCATGCCGATCACCGACCCAACCGGCGGATATAAATGCTTCCGAAGAAACACGCTCGCTG
>JAQGOX010000191.1 GCA_028293365.1 Verrucomicrobiales bacterium
GGGAGGTTATGACGGTGGTTTGGGAACGTGCGCCCGTGCCGGCCAGCGTGGTGGTGGACGTGCTCGAACACCGCAAACAATGGACTCTCGCCACCGTTCGCACGCTTCTGCGCCGCCTCGTCAACAAGCGCGCCTTGCGGCAGGAAATCGAAGGCAAGCGCTATCTCTACACTCCACTCGTTTCCATGGCGCAATGTGCGCGGCAGGAAAGTGAATCATTCCTCGACCGGTTGCTTGGCCGCGCGCCAGCGGAAGCCATTTTGCACCTGGTCAAACGCGCCGATTTGTCCACGAGCGACATTGAGGAGCTGCGCCGCATTCTGCGCGAGAAGGAGAAATAAATATGACTTACTCGATGTATTTGGGTGAAGTGGTTTTTCGTTGGATTTTGCAAACGACCTGGCAGGCGGCAGTTCTGGTCGGGTTGATTATGTTGGCACAGAGGCTTCTGCGCAGATGCCTGGCGCCCTCCTGGCGTTACGGGCTTTGGTTGCTGCTGGTCGCACGATTGTTGATGCCCGTCGTGCCGCCCAGTGCCTTCAGCATTTTTAACCTGACTGGAATTGACCGGGCGAATTCACGTGGGGATGTCCGGGAGCCTGCCCCATTGGTTGGCGCCGACGTGTCTTTCCCAGTTCACAACTTTAATAGAACTCCGAATAGGAATTTTGCCGGGGAGAAGGAATCTCGCCGCGCTTCCTTCGATCCCGGCATCGCTCCGCGAGGCGCTGTGATCGGGCCCAATTCTCCGGCACAGATCGATTGGCTCAAAGTCGCGTGCTGCGGTTGGCTGGCCGGCGTACAGTTTTTCGGCTTGCGCCTGGCTTGGGTACACCTCCGTTTCCGCTCCCGCATAGAGCGGCATCGGCCCATTGCGGATGAGAATGTGACCCGGCTTTTTGATGAATGCAGGGAAGAATTCAAAATCACACAGCCGGTGCGGATAATTGAAAGCACAGAAGTGGAGAGCCCGGGTGTCTATGGACTTTGGCGGAAGTGGCTGCTGTTGCCCGATGGCGTTTTTGAGCGCCTTTCACACGAAGAACTTCGGCATACTTTTCTCCATGAACTGGCCCATATCCAGCGGCGCGATCTTGAGGTCAACTGGCTGATGTCTTTGTTGCAGATTCTGCATTGGTTTAACCCCGCGATCTGGCTGGCCTTTGCCCGCATGCGTTCGGACCGGGAACTGGCCACAGACGGGCTCGTCCTGGCGCATGTAAGCGCGAAGGACAGAGTCTCCTACGGCGAAACCATTTTAAAAGTAGCCGCGAATCTCGCTCGAAACGCCAGTCAACCGGGTGTGGTGGGAATCACCGAAAGCAAGGCAGGTCTTCAAGAACGTCTTCGAGCCATCGTCGGCGCTGGCTCTCCAAAACACCGGACCTGGCCCGCCGTCGGCATTGCGGCTATCGTTGCCGGTGTCGGACTAACCGGTGCGCAGGGAACTGACCAACCCGAGGTGGCGACAACCTCTAAGATTTCTGTGATAAGCCACGCCACTGAAGTTTCTGGAAGAGTTGTGGATTTCCGCGGGCGGCCGGTAAACGGCGCTCAAGTTGCGATCCATAGACTCTATTCGAGAACGTCGTTTACAGGCAGTCCCCTTCCAATCTCCTCGGAGCTGGACCTTGCGGGCACGCCGACGCCGCGGATTTTCAATCCCGACTTCGGACACCCTATGGCCAATCTTCCTCTGGCGAGCGTGCCCTGGAGTTTTTGCACAACCGACGTTCAGGGTCACTTTTTTTTAAATGACCTCGATCGGGCTCTGGGCCTTTTAGCCGTACAGGAAAGCGGCTTCGCCTGGATATCAAGCAATCAGTTTTCGGCTAATATGACAGTCAAACTGGAACATTGGGGCCGCATCGAAGGAACCCTCTGGCATTATAACGAGGTGGTCACCAATGAACCCGTTCAGATCTTTTTTGCATACCAGGAGGGCGTCCCCTTGTGGGGCGAGCACTGCAGGTTTAACACGAAAACCGACGATCACGGGCGTTTTTCCTTTAATTTCGTCCCGCCAGGCCACTTTGGAGTCAATAGTGCAGGAATGGGCGAACGGGTCACGGTCAAATCGGGAGGAACGGCAGTCGCGAAGCTCGGAGGGAGTGGATGGCCCGTAATTGGAAAGTTCAAAATTCGGAATCCCGGTGGGAAAATCGAATCAGCCGATGAGTTTCGCTACAATTTCTTCACATCAATGGCTGACCTCAACGTCAGAATCGAGGAAGACGTTAAGAAGTTGAGAACGCACCCGGCCTGGGAAAACACATTCACGAATTTCCACATTCGGCCTGTGCAATGCGCCAAGGACGGTTCCTTCCGTATTGATCAAGTGGAACCGGGTAAATACGCGCTGATTGTTGAGACCGCATTGGCCACAACACCTGGCCTCTGGCTCACCGGCGCACGCGAAGTCGAGATCCCCACAAGTGAACCCAGTTTGCGTAAACCACTGGACCTGGGCGTCATTGAAATCTCGCTCAGATCAGCGTACGGCTCAACTCAATGAAAAAAACGGCAAAAAGACGGATGTCTCAGAACAGTTCCGAGTATTGAAAACTTTCTCCCCCAGACTGCGCGATTATTTGGAATGTTCCGAATCGCGAATCTTTCCAGCGCCGCCGGTCTTGTGTTTCTTTGCCCCGAACCGGATGGAAACGTATTCCCGGGATTCGACCACATGAAAGCCAGACTTTTGGATTTCTTCGGCAATACCGGGCATATGGGCGGCTCCCCATGGAATGACGAAGTTGTCGGATTCCGGCAACCGTTTGTGCAGCTCTTTCAGCAAATGCTCGTTCCGTTTCACCAGGAGATCCGCAAACAAAAGTTGCTCGGCTCCCGGAGGCGGCGAATACTGCAAAAACCGCAACAGGTCGCTTGAATTCAAACCTTTCGAATGCACCAGCGTGACCAGGTTAAGAATGTCGATCGTGGTTGAGGAAAAATCCTGAACGTCCACATCGGCTCGGACCAGTTTGCCTCGGGGGATGTTAAAATCGTCGTGTTGCTCTGCAAGCCCCAGAGACTTTGCGGCCCGTTGGTAGCTAATCCGGTTCGTTAACAGGTTGCGACTGTCGGCAACGCCTTCAAGCAGGACGATTGAATTGGTCGTGACTGATTGCGAGGCCGCCTCGTAGAACTCGGCTTCTGCGATGTGCGACATCGGAAACAGCAGAATCGTTTTGCCGTCGTCCCGGGCATATTTTCTGGACCGTAGAATCAATCCACTGGGGCGCAATGCGAGGAAACCGTCCGAGAAATGACCAAGAGCCAGGCTCGCGCAAAGCGCCAGGTAAACAACAAACGCAGGCAGTAGCGCGAAAACATTTAGCAGCAAAAACGCGCACA
>JAQGOX010000203.1 GCA_028293365.1 Verrucomicrobiales bacterium
AACCAGTTCGATGTGATCGATGGACTCGTCAATTGTATTATCGCTGCGTTAAGAGCGTTGACTCTAGACATCAGGTTGGTTTCCATCAAACAGGAAAGAATAATCGGCCACGCCACTCCGGCGTCCAATTCGTTTCCGCAGAGAAACTGCACGGCATCGAACCTGGCACTGCGCGATGAGTAATTTAAGGCATTTGTGAGTTTGGACGCAATCCAGGCAGAGTTGGTTTGCAAAGGGTACAAAACTGACGCCGCTTTAATTCCATCGATCAGATTCGAACTGTTGATATTCGAGAGAATGGTTGAGACAGAACCGTTTTGGATCTGGATGAGTGCGGCCTGCGCATGGCTCGAGACAAAGATCGATTTGTCGTCGGCAGCTTCGAATAACACTTGAATGGCCTCGTTTGATACCGGCCGGATCACGCCCAAAGCTGTCGCCGCCATAGCTCGCTTTAAATTCCCTGTTGGGAGCAATTCGGTGCCGACCCTTCCCTCACCCGCTGGAACACGGATATGCCATTTGGAAAAAAACTGTCTTAGGCGAGAGTCCGGAGTTCGAACGCAGGTGATGAGGTAACGAATTTGTGCGCCACCCATTTCGCGAAATACTTTGCGAGCATCTTGCTGCCGTTGGGTGTCTTCAGAGCGCAATTCACCAAGCCAAAAGGATATTGGCTTTCCACGATCTGTAGGCTCGAACCGCTGAAACCATCCAAACAGAAGAA
Source organism: Verrucomicrobiales bacterium (assembly GCA_028293365.1). Taxonomy (GTDB): domain Bacteria; phylum Verrucomicrobiota; class Verrucomicrobiia; order Limisphaerales; family SXQI01; genus JAQGOX01. Next base: position 728 of record JAQGOX010000203.1, read on the forward strand.
TTCCAAGCACACAGGCCCCTCCGATTAGAATGATTTTCTTTCCCCTCATATACCCCACCCATTGATGGCCGTGTGCCACGCGAACCATTGACATCAAGTTGAAGCGATTCGTTCAAATGTCATTTTGCGGGTGAGAACCACTCACCAAGTTGCGAGTCAAGATCACCCACATTCAAAAATGTCATCAACACAGTTTTCGGCTCCATCAATGACTTGGATGTTTTTCATGTGGCCTAACGTAGCTCAGCGACGGCGGCCACGAAACCCGTGGATTGCAACCGCAGTGCTCACGCCGGGGTTCGCCATCAACCCTCCGCATACTTCCACGGAGGACGGGCACCACACTATTAGACCACGTTCTCACTGAATCTCCTCCTGAACCGTGCGGCTGATCCCCTCTCGATCAATGCGAGCTGATGCAAACAAGTCTGCCGCCTCGCCGCTCTCCTCGGCAAGGATGCCAAGCAACAGATGCTCAACACCCAAATAAGTAAACTGCCGTGCGCGAGCCAGAGCCTTGGCCCGCTGAAGCGCCAATAGTGCCGACCTGCCGAGCGCCATGCCGTCCTGAGTAGTGCTCTCCTCTGTTGAAGTGCGTCGTGAGGACAGGTAGCCCTCAACCAACTGAACCGAGAGACCAGACTTGCGAAGGATGTTGTCGGCGACGCCACCCTGCAACGTGAGCAGCCCGAGAATAAGGTGAGCGCTCGACAAGTGAGCGTGACCGAAACGCGAAAGACTCTCTTGGGCGTACTTCAGTGCCTGTCGACATCGTGGGGTCGTTTCCATGACGTGCGCGAAGTGGCCTAATGTTTAATACTCAGCGGGATATCCGAGGCGACAAGTGTGCGTCGACCCATATCGTCATGCGGCGAGTAGAGGATGGTTAGGATCGGCAAGCTGCGCATCCTCCGGTGTCTTCGGGGGAGAAATGGAATTCTTGTCCCACGAAAAAAATTGAACCGACAGGAAACAAGAATGTCGGATTTAAATAATGTTGATGGGCACTTCACAAAATGGTGGAGGCGAGGTTGATGCTGAAACCTAGAATAATGAGGTTGAACCAGAAGGTGAAGAGGCCGTGGACGAGCGCGATCCGGCGGATGGCGCGGGAGGTAATCTGCACGTCGGAAACCTGGCAGGTCATTCCGATGACGAAAGAAAAATAAGCGAAATCCAGAAAATCCGGGTTGACCTTGTCCGGAAAGAGGAGTCCCTCTCCATCGTCGCTCCCGGATTCTTCGCAGGAACTATAGTATATGTGGGTATAATGGAGGGACATCATCGTATGCACGAGAAACCAGGAGCAAACGACCGTCAAGGCAGCCAGCGCAATGTGTTCGGCAGCCGCCGCTCCTTTCAGCGTTTTGGCAGACCCGAGCAACATGCAGGCACCGGCTAGTCCTGCCAGCGCTGCCAACACCACGCAGCACGAAATCACTTTGCGACTGGAATCCTGCAAGTGCGCCTCTCGCACACGGGTTCTGGCGTCGGTCAGAAAGATCCCAAGCCAGGCCAAGACCAAACTGCAGAGCGCGAAAGCATCCCAGGATACAATGAGGCTTACAGGGAGACGCAGGAAGCGAAACGTGAAACCGAAGGTGATCGATCCGACGGCCAAGGCCAGTGCCAAACGATGATGCGCTTCGCTCTCCACAAAACGCAGAAACCAGCTTTTGTTGGATGGGCGTGCAGAAGTGTTCATTTCCGAAAACCGATCATTAGTGATACTGGCTTTTTCTATCGCTTACGGCAACTGGGTCGCGCGGTAAAAACTGTTATTGCGGCTGGCCGGTTCGCTATCGAAGAAGGGGTGGACAGGAACGGAACCCAATTGCCAGACGAAGCTTGACCGGCCCAATAAACATTTCCGGCACTATCGGCGGCCACCCCGGAAGAGCGTCCCGGATCGTTCGGAACGGACCGAACCCACTCCCAGGTTGGAGCGCCTCCGAAGACTGGAACAGCGCGGCCAAGAAGGGCCGTGAAAAATGCGAAGGCCAG
>JAQGOX010000214.1 GCA_028293365.1 Verrucomicrobiales bacterium
GAACTTCCAGATTATAATCGCCGTCGCCCAGCCACTCGCCGGCTGCAGCCTGAAGCTGTTTGGCCGTGACGCTTTGCGCCCGCTGCAGGCTGACCTTATAATGTTCGGGATCCCCCGCAAAAACCTGATTGATCGCGAGTATATCCGACTTGCCACCGAACCCTCCGATCCGTTCGATGCCCTGGACGAACTTGGACAACTGCTCGGTTTTAACCCGTTCCAGCTCTTTCGAGCTCGGACCATCCGTAATGAATCGCTTTAATTCTTCATCCACCGCAGCTTCTATTTTTGCGAGATCCTGTCCAGGCCGCGCCGTGACGACGATATCGAATTGACTCGCAATTTCGCGGGCATCGAGCGCCACCTGAACCGAGCTTGCAATTTGATCCTTGTAAACAAGGCGTTGATAGAGCCTCGATGTCTTGCCCGAGCCCAAAAGGTCCGCTGTTAAATCAAGATAATCGGCCGCCTCCGTTCGGTAGCTTGGCACATTCCAAATCTTGTAGAGTCGAGCTTGGGGAACACGATCCTGCATTACCTGCCATTGCGTTCCGTGGCGTTTTGCAATCCATTCTTCATGGTGGCTGACAGGCGGACCGGAGGGAATATCGCCAAAATACTTGAGCACCTTTTCTTTCGCCGCGTCCGGAGTGATGTCTCCTGCGAGAACAATCACAGCGTTCGCAGTCCCGTAATAAATCTTAAACCAATTTTTAACATCCTCGAGCGAAGCCGCGTTCAAATCTTCCATCGAACCGATCACGGTCCAGGAATAAGGATGGTTCGCCGGGTAAGTACTATGGGCGATTAACTCTTCCGCGCCGCCGTAGGGTTGATTTTCGCCCTGCCGTTTTTCGTTTTGCACGACACCGCGCTGTTCATCCAGTCGCGCCTGGGTTATGGCGCCGGCGAAATGACCCATCCGGTCCGATTCCATCCACAGCGCCAGTTCGAGCGCGTTGGTAGGTACATCTTCAAAATAGTTGGTTCGATCTTCGCTGGTTGTCCCGTTCATATCGGTCGCACCAACCCTTTCCATGGCCTGGAAAAAATCGTCATTGAAGTTCTCCGAACCATTGAACATCAGGTGCTCGAATAAGTGTGCAAAACCGGTGTGGCCGAGTCGCTCATTTTTAGAGCCGACGTGGTACCATATATTGCACGCCACGATCGGCGCTTTGTGATCCTCGTGGACAATCAGCGTCAAACCGTTCGGCAGGACAAACCTTTTGTAAACTATTTCCACCTGCTTCAGCGGATCCGGTTCAGCGCCTGACGATAATGCGCCGCACGCAAACGCGGTCGCGGTCGCAACGGACAAAGATGTAAACCATCGTGAAACCATAGAATTCTCCTTGGTGTAAATTGTATCCGGCATTGACCGTTGTTGGCAACTCGGGGATTAATGCAAATTCCAACGGCGACTTTCAGAGCCCAAACCGGACGTCAAGTGGCCGCGAGGAATTCATGAATGTCGATTCAGAATTGACATTTAATCGGCGGATCAGTCCCCTTCACGCCGCAATGTTTCCGGCTCTGCTGACAACCGTATTTTTTTCGATTTCCGCCGCATGCGCGAGCAAAAGCACGAGAATGCTCGGCAGCATCGAGGCAAACTTCTGGAGAATCCTGCTGGCAACCTTCTTTTTGGGCCTATGGGCACATACTGGTGGAGCGGGAATGACAGGGCACAGCCTGGGTTTCTTTCTCCTCAGTGGATTTATCGGCTTCGGAGTGGGCGACCTGGCCCTCTACCAGACTTATCCCCGGATTGGTTCACGCCTGGCGATGCTCCTCGTCCATTGCCTCGCAGCGCCCTTCGGAGCATTTGTCGATTGGGTTTGGCTCGGGACAAATCTGACGATCCCCCAACTGAGCTTCATCGCTTTGATTCTGAGTGGCGTCGGGATCGCACTGGTTCCGGGAGGGCATTTGCAAATTTCGCGAAGGACATTTGTTATCGGAGTCCTGTGCGGAATAACCGCGGGACTTGGCCAGGGTGGCAGCGCGGTGATCAGTCGAAAAGCTTACGCGATCGCCGCCTCGAATGGAGAACACATTGACGGGATTACAGCCGCCTATCAACGAATCTGGGGTGGGCTCGGCATCGCGGTGGCAAGTTTTCTGATTTGGCGTCTTCGCTCGGGGCGCCGTAGTCCGGAGGCGGCCGTGGCCTACAAGGTCAGCATCCGTAAAGCGTGGAAGTGGGTTTTCGTCAATTCATTGTCCGGACCCGCGATTGGCGTGAGCTGCTATCAATGGGCGCTCGCCACAGCGCCCACCGGAATCGTGCTCGCGATTGTGGCTCTTACGCCCCTGGCGATAATCCCGCTCGCGCAAATCACGGAAGGGGAAAAACCATCTGTTCGTTCTCTTGTCGGCGGAGTTATTGCCGTAGCCGGTGTGATTGGTTTAAGACTGCATTCTTAATCCGCAATTCTACATTAATTTCAAGCGCGGCAGATCCTGCGAATCAATGATTCCAACTGGCTCGCGCCTGCGATTGACCACAATCAGATCGTCAATATTTCGTTCGTTAAATATTTTCAGGGCTTCCACTGCGAGCGCATCGTCGCGAATGGTGATTGGATTTGGCGTCATGACCTCCTGCAATCGCAGGTTTAAAACAGCGTCATTCGAAGCCATATGCCTGCGCAGGTCGCCGTCCGTGAAAACGCCGGCCAATTTTCCTCTTCCATCCGTGATGCTCAAACTGCCGGCGCGCGCCCTGGTCATAATGAGCAAAGCCTCTTTGACCATGGTCTTTTGGTCCGCTAGCGGATTGCGCTCTCCGCAGCGCATCACCTCGGAGATACGGAGCAGCATGGTTTGGCCGATCGAACCGGAAGGATGATATTTCGCGAAGTCTTTCTCCGCGAATCCACGTGCCTGGAGCACGGCCATTGCCAGCGCATCGCCCATCACGAGCATGGCGGTGCTGCTGGATGTTGGAGCCAGATTGAACGGACACGCCTCTCGAGGAACTCGCACGTTCAGCACGACATCGCTATACTGCGCGAGTGACGATTTGAGCTCGCCCGTCAGCGCAATGATTTTTACATCGAAGCGTTTCAAAGCAGGAAGGAGTCGAAGCATCTCCTCGGTTTCTCCCGAATAGCTCAAAGCAAGAATCAAATCGCCATCGTTGACGATACCCAGATCTCCATGTAATGCGTCCACACTATGCAGGAGAACGCTTGTAGATCCTGTGCTGGTCAGGGTCGCGGCAATTTTCTGCCCTACGTTTCCGGATTTCCCGATTCCCACCACTACGATTTTGCCGCGTTTGCCCAGCACCGCCACCACCAGATCGACTGCCTGTTGAAACTGAGCGTCAATTCTTCCGCGGACCGCCTGAAGGGCGGCGATCTCCACGTCAAAAACTTCGCGCGCCCTGATAAGATGATTCATTGCGATCCAACAGTGACAGTCACCCACAAATTTTTCAACCGTTTGCCAGTTCGAACCGCGCGGATAGGTCTTTTCGCGGTATCAAACGAGTGCCTCGATCTGCTATTGCTGTGTCCGGGTGCCCTCCGTTACCGTCGTGGGGTGAAGTTATCGGTTAAAAGCGATTATGCAGCGCGGGCAGTTCTGGGATTGGCACGCCACTATCATGAAGGGTCATCGATTCGCGCTGACGATCTGGCCGCGGAACAGGGCATCCCGGTTAATTATCTGGTTCAAATCCTGATCGAGCTGAAATCTCAACAGATCGTAAAAAGCCAGCGGGGCAAGGATGGGGGCTACCTGCTCGCCAAAACTCCCGCGGAAATCACGTTCGCTGATGTCCTCAAAAGTGTGCACGGGCAGGTATTTGATTCGCCCGCGCTCAACGACATCAAGTGCCCGCCGGAATTGCGAAATGCCTGGAAACGCCTGCAATCTATGTTGGATGACACCGCATCCAGCATCACCTTTCAGCAACTCCTGGATGAGGGCAACGATCGCGAGAAAATGTACTATATTTAGTGCGCCGCCGCCGCGCCGCAACTTCAAGTGTTGAGCACCTTTAAAGCCTTTTGAGGGTTGGATGGACGCAAGATGAGAAGGCCTCGTTTTGCATCCGGGCTGGTGGCGCAGTAGGCATACTCGATATTGATTTTGGCATTCGCAAGCTTGCGCGCGATCATGGCAAGCGATCCTGGCTGATTATTGCCATCGATCATCAGCACTTCACTTGTCAGCGCCAGGGTGCCATGCTCTTCGAAAACGCGCAGAGCTTTGGCGGGATCGCTTACAACCATTCGAACGACGATATGATCCACGGTGTCGCTCGATGAGATCGCGTAGATATTGATTTTCGATTCACTTAGCGCGTCGCACACTCGGGCGAGCATTCCAGGCTTGTTCTCGAGGAACAGAGCAAGCTGTTTCGTGATTTGCATGCGTATTTTGCCCTTTCCGATCCCATGGCCTAGAAACCTCCCGCCGGCGTCGGTTTCCCTTTTTCCTCCGCGAGTTCGTGGATCGGAGCGGAACTCGGTTTTGCCTCTGGAGGCCGCGGAACGACTCGCCAAAAATGGCTTAGAGAATCTTTCCAGTTTTTCATGATCTCATTCGCCTGGATCGAATCAGTGTGTTCAAGATGCGCGTAGATCAGTGCCTGGATGCGCTTAATTTCATCGGTGTCCGTCAACCGCTCGATCCCAACCATGGAGGCGTTGTACCGATTTGGAAAGAAGTTTTGCGGATCGTATACATATGCGAGGCCTCCACTCATTCCTGCGCCAAAATTCCTTCCAGTAGTTCCCAGCACGATGACAAGGCCTCCGGTCATGTATTCGCAGCCGTGATCCCCCACCCCTTCAACTACTGCGGTACCGCCGGAGTTCCGGACACAGAATCGTTCCCCTGCCCGGCCTGCCGCAAATAACCGGCCGCCGGTTGCCCCGTACATGACTGTGTTGCCAATGATCGCATTGTCTGCCCAGATAAATTGAACTCCTTCCGGGGGCCTCACTATGATTTCACCCCCGTTCATGCCTTTACCGACGTAATCGTTTGCTTCGCCGAATAGCTTTATCCGGATGCCGGTGGCGAGAAACGTTCCCAGACTCTGCCCAGCACTGCCCTTCAAAGTGAGGTCGATGGACCCATCGGGCAGTCCTTTATCACCGTAGTTGTATCCGATGATACCGGAGATTTTGGTTCCAATATTCCGGTGCGTGTTATTGATCTTATAGGTCAGTTTGACAGGCCCCTTATTCGTCAGCGCTACTTTCGCATCGGTCACTATTTTATCGTCGAGGGAACTGTCCCCGAAACGCTCATTGCGCTCGCGAGTATGAGCGCGGGGCGCAGTCCCGGTTGAATCCACCTGGTAGAGCAAGCGGCTGAAATCGATGCTAGCCACTTTGCCGCGAACCTCTTCAGGAAAATCTTCAACCGATCTCCGTTCAACCAGATCGGTGCGCCCTATGATTTCGTTCAGCGTGCGAAAACCGAGCTGAGCCAAAATCTCCCGGACCTCCTGGGCCACGCCGTTAAAGAAAGCGACTACATTTTCCGGTTTCCCCCGGAACTTGAGACGCAACTCTTCCTTTTGCGTCGCAACTCCGACGGGACAGGTGTTCAAATGACACACCCGGAACATCGCGCAACCAGCGGCAATCAATGCAGCAGTGCCGAAGTTGAATTCCTCACCTCCGAGGATCGCCGCCATCACGATGTCACGGCCGGTCTTCATGCCGCCATCGGTCCGGAGCACGACGCGTGATCGAAGATCATTCAACATGAGTGTTTGGTGTGTTTCAGCCAAACCAAATTCGAAAGGCCCTCCGGCGTGCTTGATCGAGCTTAATGGCGAGGCGCCGGTTCCGCCGTCATGGCCGCTGATCAAGATAACATCGGCGTACGCTTTCGCGACTCCTGAGGCGATGGTCCCCACCCCCGATTCCGACACCAGTTTCACGCAAACCTTTGCGCGTGGATTTACCTGCTTCAGGTCGTAGATCAATTGTGCCAGGTCTTCGATGCTGTAGATATCATGATGCGGCGGCGGCGAGATCAGCGGCACTCCGGGAACACTGTGCCGCAATTTTGCAATCATCGGCGAGACCTTGTGCCCGGGAAGCTGTCCCCCTTCCCCGGGCTTCGAGCCCTGAGCCATTTTGATTTCCAGTTCCTGTGCGCTGGCGAGATATTCCGGAGTCACTCCGAAACGGCCCGAGGCCACCTGCTTGATGGCGCTGTTGGGATTGTCCCCGTTCGGCCGCGGGGTATAGCGGGCGGTATCTTCGCCTCCTTCGCCGGAGTTCGACTTTCCACCAATGCTATTCATCGCGATTGCAAGGCACTCGTGCGCTTCAGGCGAAAGCGCTCCGAGACTCATCCCCGCAGTGGTAAATCGCACTCGAATATTTTCGATCGGCTCCACTTCTTCGAGTGGAATGGAGGAGCCCGTTTTGAATTTAAGCAGATCGCGCGGGGCAATCGGCTCGCGTTTCTCCACCGTCTCCATGTACTTAATAAACTCCTCGCGCTTGCCGCTTTTGATGAACCGGTGCAACGTAAGCACAACTTGCGGATTATAGGCGTGAAATTCGCCACGCCCACCTTTGGCCACCTTGTAATTGCCACCTTCATCCAGCATCGCGTTCTCCGAAACTCCATAGGCGGCCTGGTGACGGCGCAACGCATCGTCGCCAATCTGCTGCAGCGAGATTCCTCCCACTTGCGATGTGGTTCCGAAAAAGCAGGAGTCGATGACTTCATTGGAGACTCCGATGGCTTCAAAGGTTTGCGCGCCCCGATAACTGCCAATCGTCGAGATGCCCATCTTGGACATGATCTTGAGCATGCCGCTTTCGATTGCGTTGCGAAAATTCTCGATCGCCTTCTCGAGCGTGATGTCGCCATATTCCCCGCTTTCGACCGATTGCCGGATGCTGTCGATCGCCACGTACGGATTTACGGCGGAGGCTCCATAACCGACGAGACAGGCGAAGTGATGCACATCCCGTGCCTCGCCGGACTCGCATAGGATCGAAACCTGGAGCCGTTTTCCTTCGCGAATCAAATGGTGATGCACCGCTCCGATTGCGAGCAGCATTGGAATAGGCACTTTGGTGGAATCGGTTTGGCGATCGGTCAGAATGATAATCGTTTTCCCGGCAGCAATCGCCTTCAATGCCAGCCCACAAATGGACTTCAGGGCTGGCTCAAGATCCCCAGCCCCTTTTTGAGCGTTGAAGTGACAAAAAATAGTTTCCGCTTGAAAGGCCGGATCTTTGATCTGCCTGACCGAATCCAACTCGTAATCGAGCAGGAACGGAGTATCCACTCGAACGAGTTTTGCGTGCGCTTCTGTTTCCTCCAGCCACGAAGCGCGGCGGCCCAGGTAAGTCGATAATGACATCACCACTTTTTCGCGGATACTGTCAATCGGTGGATTGGTGACCTGTGCAAACAACTGCTTGAAGTAGTCGTAGAGCAATCGCGGCCGTTTCGAGAGCACGGCCAGTGGAGTATCATCACCCATGGAGCCGACCGGTTCGCTGCCTGAAGTCGCCATCGGCTTCAGCAATTCGCGCAGTTCTTCGAGATCATAGCCGAAGGAGATCTGCTGAAGCGTCAGATCGATCAAGTTGACCGTGTTATGATTCGCCCCAAAAGGCCTGGCATGCTCGCTGAGCAGGAAGACCTTATTTTTGCACCATTCGGCGTAGGGTTTCAGCGATGATACCAGTGCTTTGACTGCATCGTTCTCAAGCAACTTGCCTTCCTTTGTATCCACGGCGAGTATGCGCCCCGGCCCGAGACGGCCCTTTCGAATCACCCTCTTCTCGTCGAGCGGGACCACACCGACTTCGCTTCCCATAACGAGCAAGCCATCGTCATAGAGTTTATAGCGACAGGGGCGGAGCCCGTTCCGGTCCAGCGTTGCGCCCACGTAGCGGCCATCGCTAAACACGACCGCGGCAGGTCCATCCCACGGTTCATTCAGGCATGCATGATACTGATAAAAACCTTTCAGTTCTGGCTTGAGATCGTTGTTTTTTTCCCATGCCTCAGGCGCAAGCATTGTGATGCAGTGCAGAATATCGCGGCCACTCAATTCGAGAACTTCCAGTGCGTTATCCAGGGCAGCGGAATCTGAGCCGCCAGGCTGGATAATTGGCTTGAGGAGTTCGATCTGCTCCTTCCACACCGGTGATTTGAGCTCGCGTTCCCGGGCGCGTGTCCAATTCTTGTTACCCAGCAACGTATTGATTTCACCGTTATGCGCCAGCATCCGAAACGGATGGGCCAATTGCCAGTTGGGGAAAGTATTGGTCGAATAACGCTGGTGGAATATCGCCAGGGCACTCGTAAAGAGCGGATCCTTTAAATCGGGATAAAATTTCGGCAATTGCGGCGCATTGAACAATCCTTTGTAAACGATCGTGCGTGACGAAAACGATGGGATATAGAAGCCCTCAATTTTTTCCGCGGCCACACGTTTCTCGATCGTTTTGCGGGCGAGAAATAAGCGGCGCTCAAACTCGAGATCGGTCCAGCCATTCGTGCGCCCCATTAGGACCTGTTGAATTTCCGGCATGGTGTCGCGCGCCTTGTCTCCGAGCACTGTTGGATTTGTCGGAACCACCCGCCAGCCAAAATTATAAATTCCGAACTCAGCGATCGATTCATCGACTATTCGCTGACTCGCGCTGACGACATATTTATTTCCACGCGGCAAAAAAATAACTCCGATCCCCAGATCCGACTCCTCCAGCAGCTTTCCGCCGAGTTTTTCCACTTCGCGCTTAAACAACGCAACGGGAATCTGGGTCAATATTCCTGCGCCGTCGCCCGTTTTCGCATCCGCATCCAGAGCGCCGCGGTGCGCCATATTTTTTAGAGCCTGAACGGCTTATTCGACGACGCGGTGCTCGCGCTTTCCGTTGGTATTGTCAATAAAACCCACACCGCAGGCGTCATGCTCGAAGTTCGAGTCGTAGAGAGATTCGGGTACTTTCGGATACATTTTAAGCAATCTATAAACTGGTCAAGCGTAGCAGATGCTGCAGAGCAAACAAAATAAAATCTGATTTTTTCCGGGCGTTGCCGCGTTTTGGACGATGTGGTTAAAAGGAGTCAATCGACTGATTTAATTGAAGTTGCTTGCATAAGAATTGTGTACTTTTGGTTAAATAATTTTTTTCTCGTGTCTTTTTTTTGTCTTCGGCGAAATTGTCGTATTCGTGACCGAAGCCACACTG
>JAQGOX010000350.1 GCA_028293365.1 Verrucomicrobiales bacterium
CGGGTGGAACAAAGATCAGCGCTTTTTCGTCGCTTCGTTGCGCATCCAGAAGTTGCTGAGCCTGCCGTTGCGTCATGACGCCCTTTTTCGCGGCTGAGGCTTCTTCGGCTGCTTCCTTTGCTTCAGCCGCATCTTCCCGATCTTTCTGGCCTGGTTGCGGAGATTCTTTTTCTTTGTCCCCCGGCTTTTCACCGGGCTTCGGTTCATTTTGAGCCTGATCTTTAGCCTCTTGTTGTTTTTGTTCTTCGGATTTTTGGCCGTCTTTTTTCTGCTCGTCGGATTTATCCTTTTGCTGTTGATTTTGGTCTTCTTTGCTTTTGTCCGATTTGTCTTTGGACTGTTGATCTTTATTGTCCTCTTTTTTCTGATCGTCTTTGTCCTTATCGTCTTTTTGATTTTGTTGCTTGTTGTCCTTTTTCTGATCCTGTTGCTTTTTTAATTCTTCGAGCCGTTTCTTCACCACATCCCGGTTGTAGGCGGCGTCCGTGTCCTTCGGGTTCAATTTGAGCGCGCTATCATAGCTTTTGACCGCCTGCTCCCACGCTTCACTCTTTTTCTGCGACTCCGAATCCTGCTCGCCCGCGCGATACAGTGTGTTGCCTAGATTATAGTAGGAACTTTGCTGCAGTTCGATGTTGGGACTGCCCACCGCAGTGCTAAATTCTTTGACGGCTTTATCGTATTCCTTTGCCTGGTATGCCGCGCTGCCCGCGTTGAAATGTAAGCGCGGATCCTCAGGCTGTTTTTCAAGCAAACGTGAGTATTCATTTGCCGAATCCTTAAAATGTCCCGCTTTATAATCGCGCATCGCTTTGGCCGGCGAGGCCGGAGCGGAATTAGCGCCAAAAATCAGAAAGAGCAAAATTGCCATTAAAGCTGAATTTTGCGTAGTGGCTGCAACACGTTTTGGAGTTTTCCGGTCAGGGAGAAATAATTCGCCAATCAGAAACAGGAGGGCGATTCCGAGCGGCCATTGGAAGCGTTCTCGAAACTTTTTTACCATCTTGCTTGAAAGCTCGGAAGTGGGGAGGGGAGCGAGCCCCCGCTGGTAGAGCGTTTCCATAGTGTTGGCCCCTTGTAAAGGAAGATAAAACCCATTGGCTTCCGTGGCGATACCCTGCAATAGCTTCTCGTCCAGGCGCGATTTAACCGCATTGCCTTGATCATCTTTGACATATGCCAGAGCTCCCTTTTCGTCCCGTATCCGGAGTAATTCTCCGTTAGCTGTGCCAACACCGATCGTAAAAATCCGCATACCCTTCTCAGCAGCCTTTTTGGCGGCATCGAGCGCGCCCGTTTCGTGATCTTCGCCGTCGGTAAATAAGACGAGCACTTTATGGTTTTGTCTTTCCTCCTTGCCGAAGGCGTTCAAAGCAACCTCGATCGCTTCACTGAGCGACGTTCCTCCCTGAGGTATTATCCCGGTATCGAGCACATTAACACTTTGACGAAAGGCCTCCTCGTCGAGGGTTAATGGGCACTGTAAAAAAGCGCTTCCCGCGAACGCAATCATTCCCAGCCGATCTTGTTTGGCGAGCCTCATTAAATCGATCGCCGCAAGTTTCGCGCGCGTGAGCCGGTTGGGAGCTACATCTTCGGCCAGCATGCTGCGTGAAGTGTCGATCGCGACCAGGATATCCCGTCCGCGCGTGCTGGCTTCTTCCCAGATGAAGCCCCATTGCGGCCCACACATGGCAAGAAACACAAACGTCACCGCGCAGAACAATAATATCAGACGCGTCCTTTGCATCTGCCTGGACACTCCAACTGTGAGTTGGGCGAGGAGCCGCGATTGAACGAATTGAGCGATTAGGGTCTGCCGTTTTCTCCAGGAGGCCCAAAGAAAAAGGCCGATCGCAGGCAGGGCCACGGCCGCCAGCCAAAACATTCGGGGATAACTGAAATTCATGGCAATCTCCTCCAGACGGTATTCGCAAGGATCATTTCCAGAAGCAAAACAGAAAGCCCTCCGAGCACGAACCAGTGGTATAACTCCCGGTACCGCTGGAATTTCTTAACCTCTACTTCGCTCTTTTCAAGCTTGTCGATTTCGGCATAGATCGCGCGAAATTTTTCCGTTTTATCGGCACGATAGTAAATGCCTCCGGTCCGCGCGGAAATCTTCTGCAACGTCTCCTCATCGATATCCACCGGAACATTCACATACACTTTCCGTCCAAAAACATCCTGGCGCGGCATCGGAGCAACTCCATGGGTGCCCACGCCGATCGTGTAAACTTTGACTCCAATGGATTGCGCCGCTTCCGCCGCGGTCAGCGGCGGGACTTTGCCCGCGTTGTTTTGGCCGTCAGTCATCAGAATTACAATTTTACTTTTTGATTTGAGGTCGCGCAACCGGTTCAATGACGCCGACAATCCCGACCCGATGGCTGTTCCATCTTCGATTGTGCCCAAATTGAGCCTTTCAAGATTCTGCAGTAGAAAATCGTGGTCCAAAGTTAACGGTGCGGCGATATAAGCGCGGCCCGCAAATGCAACCAACCCGATGCGATCATTCACACGTTTGGCCACAAACTGTTGAATGACATCTTTGGCGACTGCCAGTCGGTTTGCCGGTTGTCCGTGCAGTTCAAATTCCTCGGAGGCCATGCTTCCAGAAAGGTCCAGCGCGAGCACGATATCAATCCCGCTCGCGGTGATTTTCTGCTCTCCTTCGCCTAGCTGCGGCCGTGCCAGTGCGATTAGAAACAGACTCAGAGCAAGCCAGCGCAACCGCAGCAACATCGCCCCGACGCTCGACCGGTTCAGATCGAGAATGCCTTTCACCAAATTTACCGAGGAATAAAGAAAAGCCGGCTGTTGGCCGCGTTTTCCTTTTAACCAGGCAAACAATGGAACCAGGCCCAGCAGCAGTAAAAGCCATGGATTTGCGAAGGTCATGGCTTGGATGGAAGATCGGCGGCTGGCGTTGCCGCAAGAGGTTCAGTTTCTTCGATGAGCGACACTGCGGCCGAATGCAGTGCGCGAAGTTCTGTTTCGACCGGTTCCGCACGCGCAAACTTCACGAGATCGCATTGATTCAGGAATGTCTCCAACCGCGCCTTTTGCGCCGCATCAAGCACCATGCTTGTACCCAATTCTGCCAGAAATTCTTCCGTCGTCCGGTCTGGTGCGTGCAGATCGAACCGTTCTTCCAGGTATTCGCGCAACGTATCGGAAACGGCACTGCAAAAACGGTAAGGTTCGTGGATAAAGTCGAGTGCTCGTGTCAGTTGTTCTTTCGCCCGTTTGTGAGGAGGAATCACTGGCGCCAGTTTGACCAGAGTTTGTTTTTTCCTGCTCCACCGCCACCATAAATAGGCCCCGACTGCGAGGGCCACGCAGGCGACTCCCAGCCAAATCCAAAGCCACACTGAAGCAATCTCAACGGGAGGCTTAATTCCATGAATATCCGCCACTGGAGCGTTTGAACTGCTCGTTTGTGCCGGTAAAATCAATGCTCCGGAATTGGTCTTCATCGATTCAGCCATGCCTCCGCCTGCGCTCCCGAACGTCGAAGAAACGAGCGAGCGGGATACTGTATGCTTCATCGGTTCGCAATTGGATTGCGTCTATGCCTGATGAACTGAACAGGCGCCGCAATTCCTGTTGCGCGCGAGCCTGCCTTTGAACAAATGCCTCTCGTTTGCGCCGATCCCCCGTATTCACTTCGACCACCTGCCCGGTTTCGGCATCCTTGAGCACAAGGTAACCCAGTGCGGGCAGTTCCAATTCGAATCGATCGGTGATCTGCACCGCTACCACGTCATGACGGCGATTAGCCTGGCGCAACGCAGTGGCCGAAGTCTGCGCGAGCGTTTCAGAGAGAACGACCTGACGTTTTAGATGTGCGGCCATCTCGGCTCGCGTCGGTGTGGTTTGTCCCAGGAAATCCGAGAGTACGACTGTAATGGCGCGATGGCTCATGACTCTGCTCAAAAACTGCAGCGCGCCATTCAAATTCGTTCCGTGCTTGCGCGGTTCGTAGAACAGAATCTCACGTATCACGCGCAAAACATGTTTCCGTCCTTTACGCGGAGGAATGTACTTTTCGACTTCCTCGGTAAAAAGAATGAGCCCAACCTTGTCATTGTTCCGAATTGCCGAAAATGCCAGGACCGAGGCAATCTCCGCGGCCAGTTCCCTTTTTGATTGCGAACCGGAACCGAAAAGACCCGATCCGCTCAGGTCCACGATCAGCATTACTGTGAGTTCACGTTCCTCAATGAATTTTTTTACGAATGGGTGATTCATTCGCGCCGTGACGTTCCAATCGATCGTGCGCACGTCGTCGCCTGGTTGGTATTCCCGCACCTCATCAAAGTTCATCCCCTGACCTTTGAAGGCGCTATGATATTGGCCCGCAAGGGTCTCGTTAACGAGGCGCCGCGTGCGGATCTCAATCTGCCGAATCTTTTTGAGAATTTCCCGTGGGATCATCCAACTGAGTGCTTAAAGGTGACCCGGATCAAGGAACCGGAAGTTCATCGAGGATTTTCTGAATGACAGTTTCGCTCGTCTTATCTTCGGCTTCCGCTTCGTACGTGATGGCAACACGGTGCCGCAGAACATCCATGGCAATGCTTTTTACGTCCTGCGGGGTGACATAACCGCGCCCCCGCAGAAATGCGTAGGCTTTGGACGCCAGCGTCAAAGCGATCGTGGCTCGCGGAGAGGCACCCAATTGGATAAACTCGCGTACTTCAATTTTGTAATTTTGCGGTTCCCGGGTCGCGCACACGAGATCGACGATGTAATCCTTCACTTTATCATCGATGTAAATCTCGTTGACCGTTCGTCGCGCCTGCAAAATATCTTCGACCTGAACGACCTGCCGCACGGTTGGCAGGTTGCTGGTTCGTGCCATGGTTTCCAAAATCTGCCGTTCCTCCGCGCGTGTGGGATATACCATGCGCAATTTGAGCATGAAGCGATCGACTTGCGCTTCCGGCAGGGGATAGGTTCCCTCCTGCTCAATCGGGTTTTGGGTTGCCAGGACCAGAAACGGCTCTTCCAGCCGGTGCGATTGATCGCCGATCGTAACCTGCTTTTCCTGCATTGCCTCCAGCAACGCACTCTGCACTTTGGCCGGAGCCCGGTTAATTTCATCCGCTAAAACAAGATTGGCGAAAATGGGTCCTTTCCGGGTCGTGAACCCGCCCGATTGCGGATTGTAAATCTGCGTTCCAATTACGTCCGCCGGGAGCATGTCCGGCGTAAATTGTAGCCTGGAAAATTTGACGTTGATGGCCGCCGCAAGCGATTTCACAGAAAGCGTTTTTGCCAGGCCCGGCACACCTTCGAGTAAAACATGTCCATTTGCCAAAAGGCCAATACAGAGCCGCTCCAGCAAATATTTTTGCCCCATGATCACGCGGTTTAGCTCGCTAAACAGCGGCTCCACAAACGCACTTGATCGCTGAACTTCCTCGTTTATTGCAGTGATTCCCGTACTCATCCTCGCTACCTTAACGAAAAAATCCGCGCGTCGCCAGAAAATCGATTAAAACTGGTATGAAAACCACCGCGGACGGAACTTCCGGTTGACTATTGGGCAATGAAGTCTCGCGTTTAGCGGGGAAGAGTCCTTCGAGACAAGCCCAAATGAAAGGTTACTCGTGATGGTCGATTAACAGCCAGGAGAGACGCAATTCGCTGACGGCTTCGACGAATTTAGGCAACTCGAATGGCTTCACCACACAGCCCTGGGCGCCGAGTTTGTAGCTTTGCATGACTCCGCGTTCCTCCTGGGATGCGGTCATGATTATGACCGGAATCGATTTGGTGCGCTCGTCCGTCTTGATCTTGCGGAGCACGTCCAGTCCGTGGATTTTTGGAAGATTGAGATCGAGCAGAATGAGTTGAACATGC
>JAQGOX010000289.1 GCA_028293365.1 Verrucomicrobiales bacterium
GCGCGCCGCCCATTGAGGAGATTTTTTGATCCCGTACTTTTTCTCGATATTGAGACCGGCTTTCCATTCCACGTCATAGCCGTCCTTTGGCGTGGTGCCAGCCCCTAGACAATTTTTAAGTTCGTAAACCGCATACCGCAGAACGATATGGAAGAACGGTTCGGTATGCTGGGGAAGAAAATAGATTTGCGAGAGTTCCGGGAATCCTTCAAGCAAAGCCTGTGTTGCCCCAATGCTGTTTGGATGGCTAAAAAGCACGGATTTGGGCGTCTGGTCGTAAAACGAAGCCAATAAAAGGAGCAAATCGCCGGCGCCTCCAAAATGGGCGTAAAACGGAGGCAATTGAGCGAGCAGTTTGGCCAGGCGGAGCCCGGCTTTCTCCAATTGTTGCGGCTGGTAACGCTCGCCGTTCGGCAGCGGGAAAAGGTCGCGGCTGAAATAAACGTGACGACCACTGATACGGCAAATCCATGGACGCAACGCTTCGGGAAACAGCGCAAGCTGTTCTGGCGTCGGTCGAGACTTCCATTCATCCACGCGAAAAACCGGTCCGACCACGGTGTAAGCAAGGTCTATACGAGGCGGAACCTCACCCTTTTTGATGCGGTCAATCCATTGCCGCACTTTCGGCCAGCGTTCAATGAGTTCGTCTCCCTGTATATCCAGCCGCTGAAGCCGTTGGTAAAACGCCACCACATTCAGACCGATCCGGTCGTCTTTGGGTGCCAGGTTCAGTGCCCGATGGAAGCATTGAAGGGCAAATCCAGCTTGTTCAAAGGAAGTCGTTTCCCATGGAACGGTAAACTTCTCCGCCCGCAAGGCCAGTGAAACCCAGCCGAATGCGGCGGTGGCCTCCAGGCTTTTATCAGACGCCTCAAATACGTTTCCAATATCCAGTTCGTCACGATATCGGCTCATTAGCAGTTCGTGCTCCTTCGAAGCCCGGTCGTCCGCCTGGCTTAAGCCAGCCGTGTTTTGGAAAAACAGACTTAAAACTTCGGGCACGTGGACTGCATTCATTCTCGCAGTCATCAGCTTGAGGGTCACCTCGTAGTCCCCGGCACAGTGCAGCGAAGCATCGAAGCCGCCGAGCTGACGCAGTGAATCCGTACGGAAAAATTGCAGGCACCCAGTGATGCAAAAAAATAATGACTCAACGGGTGTATAGTCGGAATACTTCACCGTGTTGCTAATGGTCGCGGATGGAAAGCGATCGTTGGGAGTGGTTGTCCAGGCCGCATCCGCATAAGCAAGGGCGCAGTCCTGATGTGAATCGAGCGCTGCAACCAGAATTTCCAGTGCATCGTCGCGCATGCTGTCATCCGTGTTTGCATTCGCCCAGTAACGACCTTTCGCAAATTCCAGGCCGCGGTTCCAGGCGCCATAAATGGTTTCTCTGGGCGTGCGAATATAACGAATGTTTGGAAATCGCAGTTGAAAATCTGCAACGATGGCTCGTTCGTTTTCCGTGGATCCGCTATCCACCACCAGGATTTCACAACGATCGAAAATCGTTTGGCGTGACAGATTCTCCAGGCATGCTCGAATGTATTTCTCGGATTGATAAGCGGAAACCACCACCGAGACTTCAGGATTGGCAATGCCCTCGCCAACAATCTCAACTTTGGCAGGTTCCACTCTGCGGGAATTCCCGCAAGTTAAATCCCGGTCCGTGACCGGTTCCATCGCTTTCACGATTTGACCAGTCCTGGATTGGACCACATGCACTTCCACCGATCCCGAGGAAATGAAACCCTCGGGCAATCTCCAGTTAGGGCGGCTGTTGTCAGTTGTCCAACTATCTTTAGAGGCTAAGAACAGTTGCGGACGCGCTGCCGGTTTCGCCAGGGTCTCACGGATAGCTGTCGCGAGAACTTCGGCGGAAATATCTTTGACGCAATGTGCGTGCCGATACTGGCAACGCCAGTTGCAACCAAAACAATCCAGGGGCAGCGAGACTGCAGACGTCAGCGGACTATAGGGCATGAAACGGCCAAAATGGCCGCCGCCCAGCAACACCACATTCGGCACCCCCACAGCGCAGGCGATGTGCGCCCCCGCGGATTCTGCGCCCACGTAGAGCCGGCAGCGGCGCATCAGCGCGGCCGCTTCCCGCAAGGTCGATCGTCCACATAGATTTATAATCCGCCCGGGAAGTTGCCGCTCCAATTCTGCCCCGAGCCCTTCCTGGGCCGCGTCACCAAAAACCAGGAAGCGAAAATCGTTCAATGTCTTTAGGGCCGTCGCATAGCCATGATAGACCCGAATTTCATGCTGCGCCCCGGGAAATACAGCGATGGTCTTCGCCGGATCCAATTCGTGGCTCGCAAAAAAGGTGTCGGCTAGAATTTCATCTTGCTGGCTTGTCCATACGACTGGCTGCAGGCTGGCAGTCTGAATGCCCAGGCCGTACAGGAAATCGGCGTGCCGACCCAATTCAGGCTTCAAATCTTCGGGCGACGAAATGATTTGCTCATATCCGGGTAATGTTCGCGCGTGGTCCGAAATTGAGATATTGGCGAAATCTCCCTCAATGGCGATATGTCGGGCGTCGCGGTACGCCTGGGTGAGTTCGTTGGAAAAGTGATCGCGCGAGCGAACTGAATTTAGAATAACGTCCGGCTTAAATTCGGCAATTTCGGAGAGAATTTGCGCGCGTTCCGCCGGATCATCCATTTTTTTGCGATCGTAACAAATAATCGAGTCCACTAGTGGACAGGCTGCAAACAGTTCAGCCACGTGATGCTGACACAGGACCGCGATTCGGGCTTGCG
>JAQGOX010000302.1 GCA_028293365.1 Verrucomicrobiales bacterium
GAATCGATTCAACAAAAACTCGCTCGTTGCCGGCAAACTCTTGAGCAAATCCAGCCGGGTTGCACCCAGCCGCGCAAAAGAAAATCCAAGAAACCCCTGTCCAGTTAATTCTTGGACACTACACTAGCTTCAGGCCTTTTCATCTCACAACTCGTCTCCACAGCCTGGGCCTCAGCCTCCACCTTCCGCGGCTCCGACAAGCGCGGTAGCGCGAATGGCGCGCGCATTCGCCTGGCACCTCAGAAAGATTGGGAAGTCAACCAACCCGGTCAACTCGACCGGACCCTCGCGACGCTGGCCGGCATCCAGAGCGCCTCCAAAAGCAGGCGCGCCGGAAATTCAGGGATGATTGGGCGCGCGGCCGCGATAGAATTTTCGACTCTCGGCAGGGAAGACGCTCGAAGCGCCTGTTTGCACATAGTTTGTTGCTGGAGACCAAGTTTGAAGGTCATTTGAGGCTTCGATAACAACGGCCATCGGGTCGGAGCCTCCAACTTGGAAGGTGAACCCGCTGTTCGAATACTCGGGCGCAGTGATGGTGAAGAGACCGCCGCTTTGCAGGATGCTCGACCCGGCAAGCATCACAAAAGTGTCCGGAGCCCAGCCGATCGCCACCGGAAAATCGCCAGTCCGCGGGAAGCGGCGCGACCAATTTACGGCATCCGGTGACGAATACAGGCCGCTTCCGGAATGTCCGAAGAGTAGGAAGGTGTCGCGCAAATAGGCAACGTTATCAGGCCAATAATAATCTCCGCGGGGATGCATTTTCCAGTTTACTGCGTCCGGCGAGGTGTAGTAGGCGGCGAAGCTTCCGGCCGCGATGAACTGACCGGCGCCAAAGGCGCAGGTGGTCGAGGATACATCCGCGGTTTTCTTCCAGGTGATGCCATCGGTAGAAACGCGGGCAATTCCACCCGAACTGACGCAGAGAAAGGTGCCGTTCCCGTAGGCGAAGCGGGAAATGACTTCGCCGAGAGCAATCGACTGTGATTGCCAGTTGAGCCCATCGGTTGATCTCAAAACCGCCCCGTCTAAGCCGCCCATCAAGAACAGATTGTTTCCAAAAAAGAGGGTGGCGATGGTGGGAGGAACAAAAGGCGCATCGAACCAGGTGGAACCATCGCTCGAGTAAGCGAGGAGACCAGGAGAATTGCCTGCCGTGAGAAATTTCTCATTTCCATAAGCGACGCCCACAAAGTCCGAGATGCGTGGCGGCTGTTCTGAAGTCCAATTCTGGCCCGATGAGGAGCGCGCGATGTTTCCGCCAGCGCCTACGGCAACGAAGATTCCGGCTCCGTAGGTTATGTCGCTAAAGCTTTTCTGGAATTTTCGGGTGACAACACTCTGCCATGAAGCGGCGTTCGTCGGGAATGCGCTGGC
This sequence comes from Verrucomicrobiales bacterium, assembly GCA_028293365.1. GTDB lineage: Bacteria > Verrucomicrobiota > Verrucomicrobiia > Limisphaerales > SXQI01 > JAQGOX01. The sequence continues at coordinate 1,381 of JAQGOX010000302.1, forward strand.
CGAGATCAAAAGGTTTTTGGGTGTTCCCGCCATGACATAGTTGCCCGCCCCGTACGTCACCGCATTGTACCCGGCGGCGTGCTCAAGCGGGACGCTTATCCAGTCAATCCCATTCGTGGAGATATTGACAATCCCTTGGTTCTCGTCCAGCAGGTATCCCGTGGCGAAATAGAGGCCGTCGGCATAGGAGACGCGATAGGCACTGCCAGTTGGAAATGCTGCATTTCGGTCGGTCCATGTCACACCATCCGCCGACGTGATGAGTTTGCTGATCTGGCCACCCCTATTCACACTCGCGAGAAACGCGCCATTCGCGAAGACTACGTTGTAAACACTCGACCCGCCAGGAATGTTTTGGACGGACCATTTTGTGGCATTGGTGGACGTGATGACTTCGCCCGTGGATGTGCCTGCGACAAAAACGCCGTTTCCAAATGCCAGGCCGAGGATATTCGCTAAGGTGTCGGAAGATTGGTTTCTCCAGGAGAGTCCATCTGTGGAGGTGCAGAGCTGGCCATGCAGGCCCGCCGCCACGAGGATGCCCTGCGCGTAGATTATTTTGCGAAATCCTCGAGAACCTTCCGGAGCGGGAATTTCGGTCCAGGAGAGCCCGTTCGTGGATCGCAGAATTGTCGGGCGGTCGACCGGGAAGAGGGTGCGGGGGGCGTCCCCGACCGCAAATAACGCGCCCGGACCTTCGCAGAGACTCCAGAGCGAACCATCGGATGGAATGTCGAGCGAGTTCCAGTTCGTGCCCGATTCGGAAACCAGAATTGTGCCGCCCTCCCCAACGGCAACGAACATCCTACGAGTATAGAGGACATCTTCCAAAGCAACAGCGACCGGATTTGGGTTCCGCACCTGCCAATGATCCAGCAAACCGGCCCCGTCGGCGAACGGCACCAACGCCAGAGCCACCGCGAAAATAACAGATTTCCAATTGCATTGATGAATTGAAGAGGCGTGTGGCACGTTGGAATGAACGCGAGCAGAATAGGCGTCAATGAAATCCGCGTGTCACGTGCACGAAGGCTCCCTCCGAGGTGTCCCGCATCCGCGATTTATCCACTTATGCATACATACCACCTTATAACGCTCCCGCGTGTCACTCAAGTTGCAAAACAGTGAAAGGTTCCCACTTACAGTAGGCGCTAAATTAAGGAATTTGGTCGGATACTTGGCCGAGTGGGGCGCCGAGACATCCGGAGTGCTACAAAAGGAGAGCGCGCGTGAAAAGCGGTTCAGGCCGCTTGCCATTCGCACGTGCTGCGGGTAATGCTCGAAGCATATACCCGCGGTCCGTTCGGGGCGAGTCGTTAAGTTAGCCGAGCTGAAGCCAGCGATGGCCCACGAAACACCAATCGAAAAACCTCTTGAGCGCTTTAAGCGTGAAATCCCCTTAGGCATACGCCGGCTCGACTTCCATGGTCACAACCACCGTGGGATGCTCGGCCAGACCGAATTCTGCCAGATCCTCGTCCTCCAGGTGAAGAGCCACCGCCTCCTGCAAATTCCGCGTTACCGCGTCGAGTGTTTCACCTTGCGTAACGACGGCGATCTCAATGCACTCTGCGACGTAGCCCGATTCTTCCCCACGTCGTATGAAGGCTTTGATCGTATGTTGAAGAGATTTCATTTTAGAAACTCCAGTTTAGCAGGACGCATCCACAATTACGAGCAATCTCCTTGCGATGGAACCGGAACGGCAACATTGGTCAGACCTTTGTCCCTTCCTGGAATTGTAGCGCGGACATACTTGCGCGGCTTTCGCGCCAATGCAGAGATTTCCTCAGAAGTGATACGGATTTCAACCTACCCGGTAACCGGTTCCCACAACCATCAGGATTGCGGCAAGCGTGCATACGAGCACCGGTACAATCACGATTCTCCGCGAGTTCCAGGGCGCAGTCATTTGAATCGGCAGAGCTATGGATCGAATCGCCGTCCGTATTACCGGCAGTTGAATGGGAGACGCACTCGTGGATAGAGTTCCTGTTTTACCTACGATTCGACTGCACTGGAGGTCCTTCATGTGTCGTGGCTTTTGAAAATCAGGATTCGGTGCGTTTGCGCGTGGCATTTCGGTCAAGAGCAGCCTGTAAAAGTTCTGGCGAAGCGTAGTATGTGGTCGCCCGAAGCTTTTCAAAAGCGATGGATAAATCGAGAAGGTTTGCAGCAGCAGCGCGTTCCAAAATTCCGATAGTCCCCGTGACTTGTAATCCTTGTTTTTTCGCTGCACGACGAGCTTCGCCGTCGTCAAGAAGCACGGCAAAAGCCCCCATCTCCTTGGCTAGAGCAATTGCCTCCGTTTCACCTGGATCTAGATTTAGGGGCACGACGTGGAGCGCGCTTCTGACGGTAGCCCAGCCCGGCAAATGAGTAACCCACTGTCTCACGACCTCGGGCGAAGCAGCGTTTAGGAGCTCTTTTTGGACAGCTTTTGGAATCACAATCTGCTCGAAAAAATGAGCTAAGAGATCGATGGCACCAATCTGAAGCAGGTAGTTGATGGGGCTCGTGTCCGCAACGACGACAATCATCAGAGGGGAAGCTTTGCCAGTGTTTCCCGGTCATCGTCCAGGTCGGACAAGGTATAGTGGCGAGGACAATCGTGACTGGCCAGAAAGTCCTCAGTCTGCTGCCACTCTAAGCGCAGCATTTCCCTCACCTGGCCCCTTGAAAGCCGTTGTGAGCGGTAGCCCTCGATAGCGGCGCTCTCAAGAAGTTGGCGTCCTGCTGCTTCGGGCGTGTCGTCAAAACGCCCGGCGACGTTCTCCGGCAGTTTGACCATGATTTCAACCATACGACTTCTCTCTTAACGAAAAGAATATCATGACCAACAACGTTTTTGCAAATCTGTCTTTGCGCGACGGATACGGTTGCCGATGTGCTGGCCGATGTGGAGCAGGGCTTCTTCGGCTCGTCCCCCACGCGTGCCCACGTGTGGGGGACGGCACGTTTACCGTCTGGTGCAGAACGCTCAAAAATAATCTAAACCATTGCTCTTCCGCAATGGACTCTCGCTCTATTTTCTCTCCAGTTTTGCGGCGCGTCCAAATGGCTGAAAGTCAGGAATGTGATAGCTGTGCTGAAGTCAGCGAAGGCCCCGGAAACACCAATCAAAGTAACTCTTGAGCGTTGTAAGCGCGAACCCCAATTGCTACTACGGCATCACAGGGCGGCCGGCCGCAACCAAAGGTCGGGTGGGAAGAACCTCACGCAAAGGGCGCAAAGACCGCGAAGGAAAGAGAAGAAATCTCGCGCAGAGACCCGGAGGCGCCGAAATCTCAGGGAAGGGAAATTTTGTCAAAAATGCGCAATTGTTGGGTATAGCACTGCGGAGAAAACTCGGAAACGACCGCTTTACGGGAGGCCCGCCCGGCAAGATATGGTTTCAGCACTGACAAGCCGTATTTTTTT
>JAQGOX010000313.1 GCA_028293365.1 Verrucomicrobiales bacterium
CCACAGAGCGATCTCCGGTCAGAGTCAAGCCGCATAGCGGTGGTTTTAGGCCCGGACTCGATCCCCGCAAGCTGAATAAACTCGCTGACTTGTTGGAAGATGAATCGACGCTCGCCAAGCTCGTATCGCGATGATCATCACTGACATAAACTTGCTCCTGAACGCCTACAATCGGGACTTTCCCGATCATAAGTCCGCGCGTGAATGGTGGGAGGGTGCAATGAATGATCGCGATGTGGTCGGCCTCACCTGGGTGACAATTCTCGGATTTATTCGGATCATGACAAATCCCCGCTCAATGCCAAACCCGATGCCGGTGGAAGCAGCGTTGGCAACGGTCGAGTCATGGCTCGAGATGCCTAACGTCAACCTCGTTGAACCCGGATCGAGGCACCAGGAAATTCTTTTTCATTTGCTCCGCGAGATCGGCGTGGCTGGAAACTTAACAACTGATGCTCATTTGGCGGCTATTGCCATAGAATATCAGGCGAAAGTGATTTCGACGGACGGGGATTTTGGGCGTTTCCCCGGACTTCGATGGTCCAATCCGCTCGAAAAAAAGCGCAAGTAGCTAAAAGAGTCGACCGAACCGCACCTGAGCGCCGACGCTGGTGAACTGCCCCAAATGGAACCTGACTTTGGAAGTGAAACGTGCCGGTTCGTGCAAATGCCTCCATTGCAAAGTCTCAGACCTCAGTAAAACGCCTTTGGGCTCTGTGGGGGTGAGGGCAATTCCAAATCCTCCAAAAAGTTACCGGTGCTCGAATGGACGGGTTAAGCTCCGTGATCCCGCTGAAGGTGGCGGGTCGTTATGGAAGAGACACCGCCGCTGCAACTGATCCTGGCCACCGACAAGCGCAATCCCTGTTTTCCCCCCTGCCTGGATGAGGACCAGAAGAGCATCCACGTTTATTATGGCCTGAAACTGCTGGAGGTCATGCCCAACGTGCGATCACACCGGTTTGCTTTGGTTTGCCGCCGGGCGGGCGGGAATCGCCGGAGCACTCGATCCACCGATAGATTTATTCTTTTCTGAAACTTTAAATGCCAAACCGAGTCATACAGAACAAGCGGTCATCGAGTAGTTCGATGCGCCGTAAAAGGGGGCGCTGCTTGACATCGGCCTAAAATGGGCCAAACAGGGGCCCTTCGACAGCCGCGACCAATTACGGAAACGGTCACTCGGCCTGGTCTCAAATCGCATCGCTCACTTGCCGATTGAATTTTCCGCCCGGGACCGGGTTCTCAGTGTAATCACGGAGGTTCGACCGTCACAACAGGCTATCCTGAAAACCATTAACAGGAACCGTGATGAAAGCGCCACTCTTTAAGGTGCGTCGAACGTTGGCCTGGTTCTGCGTTCACTCCTTCCACACTACTATTTATTGAAAATGTTCCCTCCCGCTTACGTTGAACTCCACCGAAGCATCGTTTTATGACTCACTGCGACGGTTGCTGAAGGTGTTGTAAAATTCTTCCGGTATTCGCGAGAACGTCGGAGTTCGTAGTGGTTGCCATCACGTTCTGAAGGAGCTGCATGACCTCAGGATTGTCTTTGCCGACGGTTCCCAGGGCCGCGATCGAATAGTTCCGTACAACGATGTTGGAATCATTGACAAGGTTCGTCAATGTTGGCAGTGCGGCTGCCGCCCAAAGGCTCATTCGTGCAATCGCTTCCGCACAAAACTGCCTCGCCAGGGGACGTCGATCTCCCAGTCCGGCAATCAAAGCAGGCAGTATGGTGGGCTCGTTTGTGCCGATGAGGAAAAACGCGTTCGCGGCGGCCGGACGGGCGACCGGCGCGACCAAGATCGCATTGATCACTTTTTCGACGCCCCCACCGTTTTTTGGCCCGAGGTAAAGCAAAGCTGCAGCGGCACACGTCCACCGCGAAACGTTCGGGTCGGCGGGCGGTCCGTTACCACGAAGGGGTCGAATGACCTCCTGCAGCAACGTAATGAAATGGGGTGGTTCGTGAGCGTTCAGGAGGTATTGAACGCATACTGGAGCTGCTGGTGCACCGAGTTGCCGAATCGCGACCAACGCAGGATCAGTCTCCGGTTCTCCTGGTTGGAATCCATCGACTGAGCAGTAACGTTGCTTTCCAAGCCATTCGCTAACGGTCTTACCTTGATAAGCAGGTTCGGAAGGGGATCTGAACAGGATCGCCGCCAGAATGAGAATTCCACAGACGGCAAAAACAGCGGTCCTTCGACTAACCCCACATGATCGCATCAAGGGTTTGTACCGATCGATTGTTTGGCGGTCGAATACATTCAGCCTGATATTGCAGGAGACGTTCTCGACGTGACACCTAAAATCCAAATCCGTTGCCAATCTTTCCCCGACCAGTCACAAAAACCGCGGGCTGTTGGAATTCTCTGCAGACAGTTCGCGCCCAACACGCTCGCGATTCCGCCCAAAGCAAGAAATGCCGCTTCGCAAAAACCCCTTGTGGACTGATTTGAGTTATTGCGGCACGCTGGTGTCAATCGATGCCAACTGAAGAACAGGTCAAGCAAGCGCTCCAAACGGTAAAATATCCCGGGTACTCCCGCGACGTCATTTCCTTTGGACTGGTGAAAAACATTTCCACGAATGCCGAGGCAGTTACGGTCACCCTGGAACTCACCTCGGGCTCGCCTGAAGTGGCCCGGCAATTAAAAGCCGAGTGCGAAGAGGCGGTCCGAAAGATACCCGGGGTGAAACACCTCTACATCGACGTTCGACAGGCCGCCCCACCGCCTGGGACTCCGACAACCGCAGCCGCGGGTGCGGCTCCATGGGCAGGACAAGCCAAAATCCCGGGAATCAAACGCATCGTAGCCATAGCCAGCGGAAAAGGTGGCGTCGGGAAATCGACCGCATCCGTCAATATAGCCTGTGCGCTTCAGCACCTCGGATCCAAGGTCGGGCTGCTCGATTGCGATATTTACGGTCCGAGCATTCCCCTGATGATGGGCATCCGCCAGAAACCGGTCATTAGTGAAACGGAACAGTTGGTTCCTCCGCAACAATATGGTGTAAAGCTGATGAGCATGGGCTTTCTGATCGAAGGTGATGCGCCAGTCATCTGGCGCGGGCCGATGATCGTTAAGACGATCCAACAATTTTTCAATTCGGTTGAGTGGGGCACTCTCGATTATCTCCTGGTGGATTTGCCACCCGGAACTGGCGATGCCCAGCTAACTCTCTGCCAGACGGTGCCGCTCGATGGCGGAGTTATTATCACCACGCCGCAGGAAGCTTCGTTGGGAGTGGTTCGCAAAGGCATCGGGATGTTCCAAAAGGTAAACGTTCCGATTCTCGGTATAGTGGAAAACATGAGCTATTACACCACTCCGAACGGCGAACGCGTGGAAATCTTCGGCCACGGTGGCGGACATTTTGAGGCCGAACGGCAGAAAGTCCCGTTCCTTGGGGAAGTCCCAATTTTCACCGAAATCAGAAAAGGGGGAGATGAAGGACATCCAGTCACCGTTTCGGATCCGGCTGGCGTACCGGCGCAGTGCTTCATGCGAATCGCCGAGGCCTTGCAGAAGCTTCTAAACTGAGCTAGCGTCATTATTCGGCGTGATGAACAACCGGCACTCGACAACTACCGAAACAGCAAAGGCTCCAGAACCTGCGGTCACAGAACAGGATATCTGGAACCAGTTGCGCCAATGCTACGATCCCGAAATACCCCTTAATATTGTTGATCTCGGTTTGGTTTATGACGTCGTGATGGATGGAAGTAAAATTGACGTACGCATGACGTTAACGTCACCTGGATGTCACCTTGGGGGCCAGATCGCCGGTGACGTGCAATCGAAGATTTTAGCGTTGGAACAGGTGGAGGAAGCCAACGTGCAACTGGTATGGGATCCACCCTGGCATCAAAGCATGATTTCGGCGGAAGGCCGAAAAAAACTAGGACTCGACGCCCCTTGACGGGCGCGGGCTTTTTGGTTGTTATTCAGGCCAAGCCTGTTACAATTCAGTCACAGAAGTAAACGGTCTATGTCAGCAGACACCACGAACGGAAACGAATTGGTGAGGAACTCCTCGCTCTATAGGGAATTCCAGGCCGAACGAGAGGAAATCCTGAAGCACAAATGGATTGAATCGGAGAAGGCGGGGCGCGACATTGGCTTCGAGCAGGCATTGACTGACTGGATCATCAAGCATCGCTCCAAATGGAGAAAAAGTCGTCAAACTGTGACGCAGTAATTGATCGTTTACGATCGCCCAGCAACGCTGCGTGGCAGCTCGAAATGGGAACCATCGAAAGTCGGGAGTGGGTTAGCCGGACAGGCTAGCTCTTTTTTTATGTCCGAAAACAAGGTCGTTTTTAACGCCCAAAGCCTCCAGCGAGCGCTCGCGAGAATCGCTCACGAGATTGCCGAACGCAATGAATCGGCCGCGGATGTAGTTTTAATCGGGATCCAACGCGGCGGAGTTCATGTCGCCACCCGATTGGCCAAGCTTTTGGAAACCATCTGGTCCCGCCCGGTTCCGCATGGAACGATCGATGTCGGCATGCACCGCGATGATATTCCTCAACATGTCGCGCCGCAGGTTCATCCGACGAATATCCCTTTCGATTTGGACGGTAAAATAGTGGTGCTGGCCGATGATGTTTTTTTCAGCGGACGCACCGTGCGCGCGGCGCTCGATGCCATTCACGACCTCGGGAGGCCCAGCTCCATTCAACTCGCTGTTTTGATAGACCGCGGCCACCGCGAGCTTCCAATTAAACCTGATTTCGTGGGTAAAAATGTGGCCACCACTCTTAAGGAAAGAATTGATGTGGCACTTCGGGAAGACGGAGCCGCGGAGGATTCTGCATCCATCGTCACACTATGAGCTGGAACCGCAAACACTTGCTGGACATACAGGAGCTTGCAGCACATGAAATCCTCACAGTGCTCGACACGGCAAAAACGTTCAAAGCAGTCGGCGAACGTGCCATCAAGAAGGTTCCGGCCCTGCGCGGCAAAACC
>JAQGOX010000365.1 GCA_028293365.1 Verrucomicrobiales bacterium
GAATTAGCTGCCTTCCCGCGCCCCACAGAAATCTCCGAGACTCTCTACGTACACGAAGAAGACAAAGTGCATGATGAATGCGGCGTTTTTGCGATGTACGCGCCCGATGATTATCAAGTAGGTACGGTAGCTCCCCTATCATCCAAATTTTGCTCACACGAATTTCCGCGGCTGGTATGAGTTCGGGGGCGGGTCGATCGCAGACATGGGGCATTACAGTCTCTGGCCCATATTTCAACTTCTGGAATTGGACTCGCCATTCAGCGTCGAATCCACTCCGAGCCACGTTTGCCGGGTTTCGGACACAGTCTGCGAGCGAATTAAAAACGACTACTCATTCCCTGCCGCCTGCACGATACGGATGAGATTTGCTCCGAAAGGGGAACGAAAAGCTTTGGACGTTTTTTGGTATGACGGAGGCATCAAACCCGCCGCGCCCGAGGAACTCGTGGCAGGGAACGATGAACTCTCTGAAGAAGGGATGCTGTTCGTTGGAGACAAAGGGAAGATACTCGCCGGTTTCCGCAGCGAAAACCCGCAATTGATCCCCGAGCAGAAAATGCGCGCCTACCGTGCGGCGAACCATCTGGCCGTTCCGGCGGCAGCCGAACGTGGCGCCGGAAGCCGCCCAGATCGCAATGCCGCATGGATCGCCTCGTTCAAGGGAGGACCTGCAAGCTACGGCGATTTTCAACTCGCCCGCCCGATCACCGACGCTGTCAATCTGGCTTCGATCTCTCTGAGACTCGGAGGAAGAAGACTTCTCTGGGACTCTGGCACTGCGCAGATTACGAACCTGCCTGAAGCTAATAAATTTCTGACACGCGAGTATCGCACAGGCTGGAAGGTTTAAGAAAGGCAAAGCAAATGAACGCAATGTCGAGACGAAGATTTATGGGAAAAGCAGTGATCACTTCGGGCGTTGCCGGTCTGCTGGCAACGAAAACAATGAAATTGTCCGCGACTCCCCTGGGGTTGCCGATCGGATGCCAGGTGTGGCCGGAGCGATCGATGCTCAAGGACTTTCCCAAATTCGTGAAGATGATGGCTGGAATCGGGGTAACCAGGCTGGAACTTTGCTCGCCAATCGGCTACGGCGAGGAGTTCGCGCCGCTCTCCGATGCCAAAGCAGTGGTTCGCATCCTTGATGATCACGGGCTGAAATCCGAGAGCTCTCATTTTACCATGGGTGAACTGAGGAAGATGCAGCAAAAGAGCCTCGAATGGGCCAAAGAAATCGGCATCAAACAAGTAATTACAGCATCACTGGGCGATGGCAATGGCGGGGACAATCCCACGCTCGATCAGGTGAAGCGAGCGGCTGACGAATACAATAAGATTGCCGCGGTGACCGCCGCTGCCGGCCTGCAGCAAGGATTGCATAACGAAGGTTTCGAGATGTCAAAAGTGAATGGCAAACGAACTTATGATCTCTTATTCGATCTGCTCGATCCGAAACTGGTTCATTTTCAGTTCCAAATGTCCACAATCGCGGCTGGGTTTGTCGCCGCAGACTATTTTACCAGATACCCCGGCCGCTTTTACTCGATACATTTGCAGGACGTGGACTTGAAAGCAGTACCTCCGGTCGCGGAGGGCGTTTCCAAAAGACAGCGCATCCCCCAGGTCGCTTTAGGCCAGGGCAGTATTGACTGGGTGAAAACCTTCAACGCCGCCAGGATTGGCGGCGTTAAAAACTATTTCGTCGAGCAAAACTGGGACCTAACACAACAAAGCGTCGCCTATCTCAAGACCCTGAATGTTTGAGGAAAAGCAGGGGTTCGCGCCTCTCCGGATTTATTGGCTCACGCGGTAATAAGTGGCGGTGCCGGTGGGATTGACTAGATAAGGACTCGATGGATTGCCCGCGACCGGCAGCCATCCCCCGGTGACCACAAGTGTGCTCTGAAGGGTCCCGGAGCCAGTCCAGGTGATCCGCACGGATGTTGCAGTAAGGCGCTCAATGGTGAGCGTGGGTGGCACCGGCTGCGGAGAAGCCAACGCCAGGCGGAAGCTCTGGTTTATGGTCTGACCTCCATCATTGATTCCATTGTTGGCAATCACACCCGCTGCGAGCCGGGCGATTGCGTTTGCCTGAGAACCGCCCCGCCGACTGGTGACTTTGGTGGTCGGGTCGGCCGGTTCGTTCCACTCCCAACTCAAACCGGCCTGATCGAAAGTCCCGTAATAGCTTGAAGCTGCCGTGTAGGCACCGACATCGGTCGTTTGAGTATTGGGTTGATCCGGATCTGTGATCACGGAATTGAAGTTGGCCGAGAACGGGCCGCCCGGAGGCGGTTCGGCTATCATCTGATTTGGGTCGTCCGTTTTGGGTGGGAACTGCCAGTACCCGCCCGTGCCGTTCTTTGTTGGATCGTAGTAGGCAGCCTTATACCACTCATCGTCATTCGGTAGAACATAACGGGCGCCAGGATTTCGTTTGCTCACAACGTCATAACCGCTGAACGTATAGGAGCCGGTTTCCGTGTCGCTGGTTTCCGTGGCTCCATTGTTCAGCCAATTGGCCATTCGCATCGCATCCACCGCCGCCACATAGAGGACCGGGCGATTCTCCCGGCCGGGCACCACCGAATAGGTATAGCTGCCGTCCGCGCCATCACGCAATATCTCGCCGCCGCCCCAAAGAGTATAGGGATCGGATTTAGCTTTGGTATTTAGGAAGACGGCGTACTCGGAGTTGCGGACTTTATACTTGCCGATCTGAAACGGATAATTGACCTGGCCGCGCGCGGTGTTCCACTGCGTGTCTTTCGCGTTCCCCGGATTTCCAACTGCAACCAACTCCAATCGGACCCGATGGGCTCTTGCCAGGCGGAAGCTCTGGTTTATGGTCTGGCCACCATCGTTAATTCCATTGTTGGCAATCACACCCGCTGCGAGCCGGGCAATTGCGTTTGCCTGAGAACCGCCCCGCCGACTGGTGACTTTGGTGGTCGGGTCGGCCGGTTCGTTCCATTCCCAACTCAAACCGGCCTGATCGAATGTCCCGTAATAGCTCGACGCTGCCGTGTAGGCGCCCACATCGGTCGTTTGGGTATTCGGCTGATCCGGATCCGTGATCACGGAATTGAAATTGGCTGAGAACTGGCCGCCCGGAGGTGGCTCAGCAACCATTTTGTTCGGGTCGTCGGTCCTGGGCGGAAACTGCCAATAACCACCGGTGCCGTTTTTGGTTGGATCGTAGTAAGCGGCTTTATACCACTCATCGTCGTTCGGCAGGAAATAATCCGCGTTGGGATTCCGCTTGCTGACCACATCATAGCCGGCAAAGGTGTAGGCGCCGGTTTCCGTGTCGCTCTCAGCCGTGCCGCCATTATTCAGCCAGTTGGCCATCCGCATCGCATCGACAGCGGCCACATAGAGGACCGGCCGCTTCTCCCGTCCCGGCAGCACAGAGTAAGTGTAGCTGCCGTCGTCACCGTCCCGCAAAATCTCGCCCCCTCCGCCCCAAAGAGTGTAAGGATCGGACTTGGCTTTGGCATTGAGGAAGGCCGCATATTCAGCGTTGCTTACTTTATATTTGGAGATCTCGTAAACGTAGTTGACCTGTCCGCGTGCCGTATTCCACTGGGTGTCCTTTGGATTTCCAGAATCCCCAATCAACACATACCGGTTCGCTTCCGATTGGGGGGAGACGAAATCAACCTTGCTGTTCGCCGCAATGAGGTTTCCTCCGCCCGAGGCGAGGTCGCGGATTCCCGTGACGGTGAGGCTGTACTTGGTGCCCGGAGTCTGAGGAGTGGTCGTCAGGCGCACTGAGGTCGGGGTCAGCACCAGTGCATCCGAAATCGTTAGACCCCCCGACAAACTATAGTTGCTTAGAGCGCTGGCCGTTGCCAGGGAGACCGCCTCCGTGAAAGTGACCGTGACGTCTGTATATGAAAATCCTCCCGCCACGCTCTTAATTGCCGGCGGGACGGTATCTTTCTCCACGGTCAATGTTAACTCCGTGCTCAGTACGGAGGCACCCGAAATCAGCATTCTGCAGCGATAACGCGTTCCACTTTCGCTCAGCGCCAGCGGTGGCGTTTGGTACGATGAACCGTTGGCGCCCACGATGTCGACGCCATTTTTTTGCCATTGGTACTGCAGTATATCAGCCGGGGCATTGGTCGCCCCGGTGACCGTTGCGGCCACCGGACCCAAAAGGGCTCGAGTGTTTTCCGGCACGGTCGCGGCGGCCGGCAAGTCTTTGGTAATCGCCAGGGTGACATTCTGGTAAGGCGCAATCACCTGGACCTCGGCAAGAGAGAAAAAACCATCGCTGGTGGTCAACGGGGTTTGCGATTCGAACCGGACGAATTGGCCGTTGACTCCGGGCGGCAGATTGTAGGCCACCTGAAGGGGCGGTCGGCCTGGGTACGTGCGGCGCCAAACCTCTGTGCGGCTGCTGTCGAGAATCACCAGGGTGAAGTCGTCATTACGCACCGCGCACGAATTGAAAAGCGCCTGGCATTCAGCCGCGGTCAAGGTTCGGAACCAGACTTTAATGCGCCCGATCGGCTTGCTTGCGCCGAGGTCCACCTCCCACCAACCGGGATCTTCGGGCGCGCCGTTGAGTGTCACCGATCCGTCGTCCCAGAGGCCATCTGTATTTCCATCAATGGCGTGCGCGGCATCGCCTCCTGCCGCCGTGCTCGACTGAGTAGCCGTCCCGCTTTGCGCCCAATTGATTTCAAAAAACGGTGTAGTCCCCGTGAGTTTCACGGGAAGAATCGCATTACCACCCAGATCCTTGACCCCGCTCACATTCAACGCGTACGGTACATTGGGCGCGAGCCCGGCCACACTCAGAGTTACAGTCTGGTAAACATGCTTGTCGGTTGCATCCTGAAGCACCGGACTCAAAGTCGCTTTGATCACGCTCACGCCAGCGCCGAAGCCATAGTTTGCCGGCTGGCCGGCGGAAGTCGCGTCCATGACTTCATTGAACTTGAGCGTTACCTGGAGGGCGGGGCCGCTGGCAAACACCAGGGCGGGATCCAGCACGGGTGCATCGGTATCCTTGCTCACGGTCAGTTTGGTTTTGGCTGTCAATACGCTCTTTCCCGACACCGAGCAGAGGACCGAATATTCGGTATTGTTATCCGCCAGCGTCTGCACCCCAGTGGTATAGTTGGTTCCCGTCGCCCCGGGAATGTCCGCGCCATTGCGCTGCCATTGATAGGTGAGACGATCCTGGGGCGCGCCCACGACTGTTGCCCTGACGGGACCAAGAATAATTCGGCGGCCCTCCTCCACAGTCGCGGGAACCAGGTCCTGAGTGACGTTAATGGTCACGTTTGTATACGGTGCGATTACCTGAACTTCCGCGAGCGAGAAAAAGCCGTCGCTTGTAGTCGGCGGATTCTGAGGCACAAACCGCACTATTTGCCCCTGCACTGCCGGGCTGATGTTGTAGAGCAAATGCAATCCATTGTTCGAGTCTCGAGGCGGACGGCCAGAGTAAAACCGCCTCCAAACTTCGACGCCATTCTCGTCGAGAACAATGACGGTGAAATCGTCATTTCGGTTGTCGCAGCAATCGGTGCGGAACCAGAGATGAATCGCACCAATGGCTTTGCTCGCGCCGAGGTCAACGTACCAAAATGGGTCTGGTGGATCGCCATCCAGGGTTACACCTCCGCTCAAGGTGGTGGAACCGGCCGCGAAGTTGCCGTCGGTATTGCCATCGATGGCCAGGTCCGCCGTGCCGCCAACGGAATCACTCGACTGAAAAGCGACGCTGCCGGCACTCGCCAGCGCCCAGTTGATCTCGGACGCATACGGCAGATTGGTTTGCTGGGCTCGGACACAAGTGATGGCTGTAAGAGAGAGGAGGACCGCGCAGAATATCTTTTTCATAAAATTGATAAGAGACTGCTTTCTTGTCCACAGACATGGACTTCGGGTTATGCGGGTGAGGGACACCTGACTTGAGCCCGCTGGCGACGGACCGACGGTCCCAAGAAAGAAGAGGTTATGTCAAGAAGCAATCTTGCTCATTTAAAAGCAATGCCGATTTCCAGCCATTCCGATTCTGACTAAATTCCTTCTTCATGTCCGGGTTTTGGAAAAGCCGGCCGTCGTCGCGGAAAGAAACGAGCTATTTCAAATCCTGGCCACTGAGCCCACCGGCGGTCCAGTCGAGGTTGTAGATCGGGATCGCTCCGTTCATAAACGTGGAGTTGAGTCGATCATAAGGAGCATATTCGACGTGGGCATCCACGAATAGCAGCATAATCCCGTGGAAACCATGCGCCGATGTTGACGTCCCCTTTTGGATATTGTCCCACTTTCCTTTGGTGCTGGCGAAACAGGGTGAAATGGCTTTCTTCGAAGGGAACTTCACTTCCGATGCGCGGCGAACTCGAAGAGCGGAGGCATCGTCTGTGTGATAAAACTGATTATAGTAATAATAGGAAGAAGGAAAAAGAAGCTGATTGGTTGGAATCGATCCTGTGGAAATGGCCCACTCGATGTTAAATCCGCGCCCCTGCTCCGCCGGACACATAAAAAAAGTCCGGCCATTTGTGCTGATGTAGGGGTTGATCAGCTTGAGCAAGTCCACAAATCCCATTTGAGGCCAATCGCGTCCTGAATACGGAAACCCCTCCTGATTGTCCGCCGTGTACATGCCATAGGTGATACCGATCTGCCGCAGGTTGGAAATGCACTTGGCCTGGTAAGCTTTTGATTTAGCTTTCGCTAACGCTGGCAGGAGCAGGCTCGCCAAAATCGCAATAATCGCAATCACCACCAGCAATTCGATTAAGGTGAACCCAACGCGGCCGCTGTGCGGAGGCTTTGCGAGATCGTGCGGGGTTGCGACTGTCATAAACAGAGGTTATCAGAAGTTCCGCCGATTGGGCGAGTCCTATTGGCGCATTCGGATCGATTCAAATTCCGACCGATTCCGAAACCCCAGAGGGGCGGCATAATTGTAGCCCAGCAAAGGCACGGTTCACCACGTTTCACGTGACCGCGAGCCGACGCCCTGGGTAATCAATCCACAAATTAACTTTTTCCCTTTCCATCCGATGAACAGGGGAATAAAAACGGGAGAGGTCTTCTAAATCAAAACTTCGAACCTTCCAAAAAATCATTCTGTTCTTTCCAAGCACGTAATCGATGGCAAATCTATTGCTCGACTAATGGATGACGCCCCCAATGATCAGGTCCGGGTAAAGGGAACAAAGAAACTCGCGTCTACCTACTTGCTCTGCGATTGCGGCACAGGTCCGTATCGTCCCCGCTGGAAAAAGGTGGTGGTGCCCGCTTTGCTCGGAGGAATTGGGCTGGCGGGTCTGTGGGACCAAAATCCAATCTTCCTGATTTGCTTCGCGCTTCTGTACCCTTGCCTCGCTGTCTGGTGGTGGAGATTCAGCGCAAAACACGCGGCCTCGCTTCTCGAATCAACCGGATCTTTTGAGCCGGCGCCTTATGACATACCGACAGTTCCATCTGATAGTTCGAACGAGGATCTCGTAACTATTGTGAAATGCAGCACTGTCCTCGAAGCAGATCGAATTGTGCGATTGTTGGACCAAGCCAATATCCGGGCGGTCATCCCCAATAAATGGCACCTCGCTACCGAGTCACTTGCCGACCTGAGAAATTGCTACCCTCACATTCAAGTTCGGGTTCCAAGAAAGTGCTATTCTGCAGCTAGGCAGGCAATCATGGGAGTTGTCTGATTCAATCATCCCGGCAAACACTCATCAAAAAGCACCTGCTGCGAATCCACTGGCATTCCAACCGTTTCACACCGGCCTAACCCCTCGGTCATTCCCGATCCTTTTGAATGTAGTAGTGGAGGTGACGATACTCACTTGTTTTCCTGTGTCCATCCCTCTCTCCCGGGGACGCCCGGGAGAGAGGGGGTTGCATTACTATCAGCCTACTGAAACACAAGTCCCATAGGGACGGCCTAGTTGTAGCCCAGGGCAAAGGCGCGGTTCACCACGTTTCACGTGGCTGAGAGCCGACGCCCTGGGTAACCAACCGCCCAAATAAACCTTTCCCTTCTCCATTCCGATGGAGAGGGGACCAAAGGGGAGAGGTCTCGGCCTCATATGCTTTTCGATAACCGCTCGGCCATGCTCTCGGCGCCGCCCAAGCAGTAGACAAGGACCGCAGAGCGTTGCTATAAGTCCACAGTGAAAGAGAAAAACTCTTAGGCATCATCACCCTATGGAAAAAATCACCGCCAAGAATCCCGACTTAGGAGCATGCCCGAAATGCGGATCGACAGACCGGCAGAGCGGGCGCTTAAACGCCTCGGAGATGTTTCCGCTGCAATTTGACACAGACACTGTCCGTTCCGTCAGTGACAGTGGCCCGGTTCGCGGAATCGTTTGCAATCAGTGCAAACATCTAGAGCTATTCGTTTCATGAGTGAGGGGGACATCTTCAAGCAAACTAAGGACGCATATCTTTGCCTCATCCACCCCGTACGACAGGATGACGCTTACCGGAAGGAGATCGCATCTGTGGTTGCGCTCGCGCCGTCCGTCCCGAAAGAGGTTGTCGCCTCCATGATTACCGGCGCGTCGTGGCGAGAGCGCCTTCCGGGAATTTGTATGGCGATGGCCGGACGCCCGGCGTCATTCGTCGAGCCGATGTTGCAGTCGCTTCGAGACACACGGGGCATTTCGATTGTTCCGGCTTGTGCCGCTCTTGCCGTTTTGGCTCGCCAAGGCATCTTCGCGATGACAAAGACATTTTCTGAGATGTTCGACCGGCAGGTTTTTGATGGAGAGATCGGTTGGGCCACAGACAAGGCGATGCACTTCGCCGGATTCCGTGCTGACGATGTTTCCGGACATGGCCCGAACTACGGACAGATTTTCGATGACCATATTCAGGTTTACAGCTGGATACATGCAGCCTAACGAAACGCTGCTGCGAATGGTGGCATCGCGCCCCAGTTGTTGTCGATGCACCTCTAGGCCGCGTCGGATGACCTAT
>JAQGOX010000374.1 GCA_028293365.1 Verrucomicrobiales bacterium
TAAGCCGCTAACTTCAGCGCCGTCTCGTCGTGCAATCGTGTGATGAAATTATGCATATGCACTTGATGCTCCAAAACGAGCAGTGCCACGATATCGCTATTGGTGCCCGGATAGCGTGCCACATTAAAGAACGGCCTGAGGTCAGCCACGTTGCCCAGATAATTGGGATGCTCTTCCTGCTTCGTAAACGCAGCTTTGCCAATGAGATTCCCCCGGTGAGTTTGAGCCCCATGCTTCCCCGTCACATACCAACCACCCCAGCGGTCCTCAATCGGCGTGCGCTGGTTGACTTCCGAAATGCCACTCGTCAATTCCACAACCCCGCTTTCATCCGTCATAAACGACCGCAACAAATGTCCGGGAACTCCCATGCTTTTGGCAGACACATGACATTCGAGACATTGCTCCTGGCGTGTGAATTTCGGCCGCGGGACGACTTTCTGATCGAGTGTATAGAAGACTCCGCCCAACTTCGGATCAGCGGTGGAAACCTCCATCATCGGAGAACCCGGAATGAAACCGATATAAACGTCGTCATTAAAAAACAAAGCCCTCGGGTTGCTTGGGCTGATCCGTTCCCGTTGGAACGAAGTTTTGGAAAATACCAGAACTTGGGATGACTTGGGAATTTTGAACTCGGCCAGAACCGAATCCAGGTAACCGTGATCTTCCGAAAACCGCAAATTAACCGTTCCACTGTCCACCAGGGACTGAAGTGTCGTGACCGGATCTTCGGGCTTCACATTACTGTAATTCAAAGTCCCTTCATCCACCGGCATGATTTGAGTCGCCCCCTGAAAATCGCCTTCGGCCCGCAGAACGCATGGAAACACCGCCACTAATAAAACTAAAAGCCCAAAAACAATTCTCCTCACGCCCGTTCCCTCGCGGTTAAGAGGTTCCGCTTCATCGCCGCGGAGCTCATCTGCTTTTTTTCAAAAACCGACAATCGCGTTTCGTGCATAAACCTTCGATTCGATGCCACCATTTCCAGAATGGTATCGTGCAGCGGACAAGGATTTTTTCCTGCACCACACCAGTTGTGCCCGAAAGGACAAAGCGATGGCGGATTGGTTTGTTCGAACAATTCGACAATATCCATGAGCGAAATATCCTTCGCCGACTTCGCCAGTGTGTATCCCCCACCCGGGCCTGGTTGCCCCGAAACCAATCCTGCCGAAGCAAGTTGCGTCAGAAGTTTCGCCGTCAAAGCCTGTGAAATCCCGCGGGACTCAGCAATTTCCCCGGACCCGGTACGGCGGGACTTGTCCTCCGCGAGAAAACTCATCACTGCAATCGCGTTGGACGCTGTTTTTCCGTAGATAAACATGGCGAATATTTACTCTTAAGTCGTGTCTGGACGTAACATCAAAAACCACCGGACAACCGAAATACAAGCGCAAGTTAGCCCATCTCCCCACTTTAACCAAGAAATAAAGATAATCATATCTTTATTTCCCTTCCAGCCTCCCCTGACAAAATGTCCGGGAGTCCCACGTTTCCTTTTAGGACAGTCTCGCAGACCTCGCGTTCTCCCGCTGACAACCCCACCAAATCAGTGCTGGTGCTCGCTATGTTCAGACGGAGCGGGTTGCGTTGCGGCATGATTATGATCTGCGGCATCATGCCCGCACATTTTGCACTTATCGGGATTCGAAGCTTCCGCTTGCATCATCTTGCAATCGCATTTGTTGCATCCCATCGAGTGGGAGTGTCCAGGGGTCGCACACCCTGTCACCGCGAAAGCCGCGACCGCCACAATTAACAAAACGGAAATATTAAATATTTTCAATTTCATCTCCGCAGTCTGAACGAATCGCTTCATTTCATCTCACCATTCCTTGGCCAACGATGACTCTGTCTTGCGCCGCGCGTGTCTCTTTCGACATTTGGAATTGCTGAGAGTCGATCAGAAAACGGTCAGAATAGAGCAAAATACGCGGAGCAGAAGTCTCCACCAGAGACAATCTTTATGACATGAAGATTCGCAATCGCAATTTCCTGGAAGATTATAAGCCGATCAAGCCTTCAAACATTGAAGCTTCGCTTCTTACGGAAGCCCAATTCAATACTGAAGCAATTTGTGAAAACAACTGGGGACAAGGACAATCGAACCAAAAAAAACATACACCCGCACCTATTCTCAACATCCGGCTCCTAAAATATCTCGCCCAAACTCATCGAAAAACTCCCGGCTGGTGCAATTGACTCCGGTAACGCCACGGGACCATTCGGGAGGGGCAAAGGGGAATCCACCACTCTGTTTTCCGTATCTTAAATCCGGCGATTCTTCCATAACCTTAACGAGCTGCGCATTTGACCCCGAATTTATGGAACGAACGCCGAACGCGCACCAGTCTTGCATTCAATTTGCCCGACCCGCTAGAGTCCTCGGCAGTCAAAGGTGCTAATGAAACAATATCGTTTAAATCGTCTGTTCAACGCCAAGTCGAACCGCTGCTTTGATGTCGCGGTGGACCATGGCTTTTTCAATGAACGCGGCTTTTTGCAGGGGATTGAGAATCTCGAGCATTCCGTCAAAGTCCTGGTTGCTGCGGCGCCCGACGCCATCCAATTAACAATCGGCCAGGCGCATTATCTGCAATCAGTGCGTGGAAAAGAGAGGCCGGCTTTGGTACTGCGAACGGACGTCGCCAACGTATATGGCAACGCCCTGCCCCGCTCATTGTTCAGTCGGATGATTGAAAACCCCGTCGAACAAGGCCTGCGTCTTGATGCTTCTTGCGTGGTGGTCAATTTATTCCGGATCCCGGAACAGCCAGAAGTCACCGATCAATGCATCCAAAACATTCTCAAAATCAAGCCCGAGTGTGATCGCTGGTCAATGCCGTTGATGATCGAGCCGCTGGTCTTTCAATCGAATCAGAAAGCGGGCGGGTATATGGTTGATGGTGACCTGGAAAAGATCCTTCCGCTGGTTCGGCAGGCGGTAGAGCTCGGAGCCGATATTATCAAAGCCGATCCAACCGACGACGTGGCTGTTTACAACAAAGTCGTTGAAATCGCGGGCCGAATTCCTGTTCTCGTACGCGGTGGTGGAAAGGCTCCGGATAAAGAAATCCTCGAACGTACGGAAAAACTGATTCAACAAGGCGCCGCCGGAATCGTTTACGGCCGTAATATCATCCAGCACACCGATCCCGCCGGGATGACGCGCGCCCTAATGTCGATCGTTCATGACGGCGCGACTGCCGCAATAGCAGCCTCATTCATCAAGCCAGCCTGATCAATCTGCCGTTATGAAACAGAAAATGCGTTTGGGAATTATCGGTGGTGGCTTGATGGGGCGCGAGGCTGCCAGCGCGTTCGGACGTTGGTTTGTGCTCAATGATTTCCCGGTGCAGGCCGAATTGGTCGCGGTCTGTGATTTGCAGGAGAATCTGCTCGAGTGGTTCCGCCAGGTGCCAACCGTCAAACTGGTAACCAAAGACTATCAGGAATTGCTCCGTTCAGCCGATGTCGATGTGGTTTATGTAGCGGTACCGCACAATCTCCATGAGAAAATGTATCTCGACGTCCTCGCCGCAGGGAAGGATTTACTTGCGGAGAAACCCTTTGGCATTGATCTAACGGCAGCTCGGAACATAGCGGAAGCTGCGCGAAAATCGGGCCGATTTGTCCGTTGCAGTTCTGAATTTCCCTTTCTACCCGGCCCCCAACGCGTCGTGCAGGAAGTGCAATCGGGAAAACTTGGCAAAATCCTGGAGATCCGATCCGGCTTTTGGCACTCCAGCGATCTCGATCCAACCAAACCAGTGAACTGGAAGCGCCAGGTGAAAACCTGCGGCGAAATTGGCGTGATGGGTGATCTTGGAATGC
>JAQGOX010000408.1 GCA_028293365.1 Verrucomicrobiales bacterium
AGGGCACAGGGCATTTCTTGTCTTAGTAATATGAGGCAACTGCAATTTGCGAGCATTCTATACGCAGGCGAAAATAGTGATCAGTTTCCAGGAAATAACGTTGATTTTGGTGGCGCTATTGCGGGAATTACTTTTACTGGCGGAGTCCAGGCAATTCCCAACTGGGTGGCCGGTTCCTTTGGCAATCAGGGCCCCGCGGGAGATAATCCGGCCGGGGTCGAAACCAACGCTTTTTTGCTGGGTGTGTATGGAGACAATGTTCCAGGCGTTGGCACGTTGGTCGGTTCCATCGGCAATTATGCTAAGGCTGCTGGCGTCTACAGATGCCCCGCGGATAGGAAGCTGGATACGGTTTCCCAACAGCCCCGCGTGCGATCATGTTCGGCCAATATGTATTGCGGACCTTATCTTAGAAACTACCAAATGGGGAACTATAACCTTAATACGGCTTATAAGGCATTTTTCAAATATAGCGATTTTGGGGCCGGACTTGGTTCCGCGGATTGTTTTGTTTTCCTGGACGAAAATCCAACCCAGCTTAATGACGGTTATTTTGAATTTTTTGCTGATGGCTCCAACATCAACGACCGGCCGGCTGTGAATCACGGCAATTCCAGTTCGTTTTCTTTCGCCGACGGTCATTGCGAACTTCATAAGTGGTCTGATGCATACTTGACCATAAATGGTAGCGGTCAAAAAGACCCCAAATGGCTGGCCGCACACGGCACTTGCAAAAAATGATCGGTTGTTTTTGCGCTGAAGACAGAACCGGCTTCAGGCAGCCGTTAATTCCAAACGTTCCCGCGTCCCTTTGTCTTCGGCTTCGCTAACGGCCGCCGCAGGTGCTCGGGGCTCCCATCTCCCGGTTCATGGGCGCAATGCGCGAATTTATTGGGGAATTCACAACCCGCAATTCGAGCGTCGTTTGGCGAAATCTTTCGTCGAACCTGCGGCACCATTGAAACTCTGCGGCTATATTCGCGCCCGTTTGGCTTCGCCCATTGGTCATTGGCTGACTTCGACAGAATTGCACTGAGGTTGACCATGATTTGATGCCTGATTGCACGCCGGCAATGAGCTTCCTTATGATTGCCAAACGAAATCGGTCTACCATAATAAATTCAATGCCGAATGATCTCAGGCCGACCGGAATTGAAGCTCTGGGCGAGATGCCCTGGGGCACTCATTTGTGCCATTTCTACGAGACCAAACAAGATCTTCTCGACATTTTAGTTCCTTATTTTAAGACCGGTTTGGAATCGAATGAATTTTGTTTGTGGATTATTTCGTCCTCCCTGAACGTCGCGGAAGCCGCTGGAGCATTGCAAAAATCCGTTCCTGATCTTGAAAAACATCTTGCGAAACGAAGTCTGGAAATCCTCGTGCCCTCATCCGCGGCAGAAGTCCCTGATTGGGAAGCCCCGACGATCGACCTGAAGTCACACGTCGCCAATGGAAGCATCGAGATTGTACCACACGACCAATGGTATCTCGACGGCGGCAAATTCGATCCCGTGCGGGTCATCAACCGGTGGAAAGAAAAACTCCATCAGGCGCTCGCTCACGGTTATTCTGGAATGCGCGTGCACGGCAATGAAGCGTGGCTTAAGGAGACAGACTGGAAGAATTTCCTGGCTTACGAAAGGCAACTCAATGAGATGATCGCCGGTCAGCGAATGATTGTGTTGTGCACCTACCCCCTGGGGACCAGGAAAGCGGGCGAAATCTTTGACGTCGCCCGCACTCATCAGTTGGCCATCGCGAAGAGACACGGCCATTGGGAGATGCTTGAGACGCCCGAGATCAAACAGACCAAGGTCAAGCTGGCGGAGCTCACCGAAAATCTCGAACGCAGAGTCCGGAAACGAACCAGTGAACTCACGTTGCTCAACCAACAGTTCCAGGAAACCCAACGCAAATTAGAGGAAGCACAACGCATTGCCCACGTCGGACACTGGGAGCGCGATTTGAAAACCGACGCGGTTACCTGGTCAGCGGAAATCTACCGCATATTTGGCCTGTCACCCGAAGGGCCCCGGATACTCTTTCCACAATTCCTGAAGTTGATCCATCCGGAGGACCGGGCGCGAATTGCTCGTGCTGTGGACGAGTCGGCACGGGGACTTCACCATTATGCCGTGGAATACCGGATCCTGCGGGCTGATAACGAGGTGCGGTTCGTCCGTAGCGAGGGCGAAGTGCTTCGCGACGAAAACGGTCAGCCCCTTCGAGCTTTCGGCATTCTGGAGGACATCACGGAACGCAAGCGGATGGAAGATGCCTTGCGGGAAAGCGAAGGGCAACTTCGGCTGGTGATCGACACTCTTCCGATGATGGCCTGGATTGTTCTGCCGGATGGCTCCTTGGACTTCATCAACAAACGGTGGCTGGCGTATTCGGGGCTCTCCTTGGAAGAAGCACTCAAAGATCCAATCGGCACGATGCACCCTGAAGACCTTGCTGCAGTGAAAGAAAAGTGGTCGACATGCATGGCATCCTCGAAGGCCTACGAAGGCGAAATGCGTTTGCGCCGTGGTGACGGGGAATATCGCTGGTTTCTGGTCCGCACCGAGCCGTTTTTTGACGGGCAGGGGAATCTTCTCAGGTGGTACGGAACGAGCACGGACATCGAAGATCGCAAGCGCGCAGAAGGAGCGTTGCGGGATACCCAGGCAGTGCTCGCTGGCGTCATGCGCGCCACCGTTGCAGGTGAATTAACCGCATCTATCGCCCACGAAGTGAACCAGCCCCTGGGAGCGGTGGTCACCAATGCCAACGCAGCGCTCCGCTGGCTCAATGGCAATCCGCCAGTCTTGGACGAGGTTCGGGAGGCGCTTCAACGAATCGTTCGCGACGGCAA
>JAQGOX010000426.1 GCA_028293365.1 Verrucomicrobiales bacterium
GGTTTTCCGTTAAGCAGCAGTCGGCCCGTTGTGTCGGACGATAGTCCCGGCCCGCCGACAGCACCACATACGATCAGCGAAAAATAGAAAATCGCTGAGATCGTTTTCCGGCGTATTTTAAAAAGCCCGATTGGGCTAAGGATGGTGTTTAAGTTCTGCATTTACTGCTGCAGAGCTTAAAACCCACCCCGGCCCGATCAAGCGGTCATTTCAGGCCGTTCCGAGTTGCTCTTGCCAATTGAAAGCGATCGCAAGAGCTCTTCAACTCGGCCGGAATGAAAGTTTATTTTGGTGCTTCCAGCTTCCGCATCAATTTGGAGGATTTTCCGATTATTAATGTCTTCCCGAAGTTTTACATGAATTGGCTCGATGATTTCGTGAGCTGCTTCGCCCGCACCTGTAGCTATCCGAAGGACATTGCTGCACGGGTCGTGCTGATCGAATTCAACGGATCGAAGAGGGACCTTGCTGGCAACTGTTCCTAGTCTCCCGGATTTATCGATTTGTTCGATATCCACCAGCGTGTCCCGTTCCATTTGAGAAAATAGCTTAAAAAACTTTTCCCAATCGGCGCTTTCAATTTCTTTTGTTGCCATAATTAATTGTTCTTCATACTGCGATCCACACGAAATCATATCGACTCCCAAAGTTGGATCAATGCGGGAATGTAACGTTTCGCGGGCCGGGTCTTCGGTTCGAAATCGCATTGATTCTCGAACGAATATTACCGAATCTCGTCAATTTTCGCGGCAAGCACGAAGTCACTTTCCGTGAGTCCCCCTTTGGAATGAGTCGAAATGGAGAGCTTGACCTGGCCCCAGGTTAAAAAAATATCCGGATGATGCCCCATCGATTCGGCAACTTCTCCGACTTTGTTGGTGTAAGCCAGCGCTTGCTGGAAGTCTTTGAACTTCAGCTCTTTTTCGATCCGTTCCTCTTTGACGAGCGTCCAACCCATGCCGAGCTGTTTCTTCAAGGGGACAAGTTTTGCTCCGTGCAGAACTTCCCCTTCGCCGTCCGACGCGGATTTCGTTGCGAGTTTGGTCATAAATTCTCCTCCAGGCCAATTGTAACCCATTTGTGTATAAATGACAGCTTGAACGAAGCAATTTCAGCCGGTTCGGCGAAAAGGCGTTTTCCATGCTTTCCATCTGCCAGCTTGCCAACGCGCGAACAGGCTTGTTAAAATCCCAGTGTGCTACAACAACAAACGCTGCGCGAAGCAGTTAGTTTTGCCGGAGTAGGGCTCCACAGCGGCAGCAGCGTCACCATGACGTTTTTGCCGGCTCCACCCAATACCGGTATTCGTTTCCGTCGCATTGATCTCGAAGGTAAACCGGAAATTGACGCTCGAATCGATAATGTCGGTGAAACGAATCGTTCGACCACCCTGGTTAAAGGAAGTGTTAAAGTTCATACGGTCGAACATGTCCTTTCCACTTTTGCGGGAATGGGAATCGATAACGCCATCGTCGAACTGGACGCCAACGAGCCTCCGATCGCTGACGGCAGCGCTCGCGAATATAGACGAATGGTAAAAGAGGCCGGGACTCTTGTTCAACCGGAAGAGCGGCAGGTCTATAAGGTAATTGCTCCCATCGAGGTTCAGCAGGGGGAGACAAGTATTTCCATTTTCCCGCACGACAAACTGAAGGTAAGTTGCACGAGTGCCGATAAGCAGGGTCGTTTCACGCAATTTTTCTCTCTCGAATTGACGCCCGAAAATTGGGAACAGGAGATTTCCGACGCCCGCACCTTTTGCTTTTACGAAGAAATCGAGTTTCTAATTAAGAATGGACTGATTCGCGGAGGCAGTCTCGAAAATGCCGTGGTAATCCGGGAGGATGCGGTGCTCACAAATGAGCCTCTCCGCTACCGCGAGGAATTCGTTCGCCATAAGATCCTGGATATCATTGGTGACCTCTCATTGGCGGGCAAATCCATCCTTGGGCACATTGTTGCAATCAAGCCAAGTCACACCAGCAATTGTGAACTGGCCCGGCAATTGCAACTGCAAGTCAAAAAAGGTCAGACGCATGCCGCGCCGCGCGTGCCGGCAAATTTCGGCGAAGCCGAAGCCGCTGCAAATGGAAAACCAGTGAATAATGGCGCCATGGATGTGATCGAGGTCATGAAGACTCTGCCTCATCGCTATCCATTTCTCATGGTTGACCGGGTTATTTCCATAGTGGGGAATAAGATCTCCGCACTGAAAAACGTTAGTGTCAATGAGCACTATTTTCAGGGCCACTTTCCTGACCACCCCATTATGCCCGGGGTAATGCAGTTGGAAGCGATCGCCCAGGTTGCTGGAATTCTAATGCTTCAGAAAGTTGAAAATAAAGGCAAGATTGCTTATTTCATGTCAGCGGAAAGCGTCAAGTGGCGCACGCCAGTAAAACCGGGCGATAGTTTGATTATTGACGTCGAGTTGACCAAAACCCGTGGGAAAATTGGCAAGGCGAAAGGCGTTTGCTCGGTAAATGGCGCTGCGGTAAGTGAGGCGGAAGTCACGTTCATGATCGTGGATGCTTGAGAGCGCCACTCCAGACAAATGATTCATCCCACTGCTGTCATTCATCCGGGAGCGAAAATCGGCGCCGACTGTGAAATCGGACCCTTTTGCGTGATCGGCGAACATGTTTCGCTCGGCGCAGCGTGCCGTCTGCATTCACATGTTGTAATCGATGGCCATACCAAGCTGGGCTCTGAGAATGAGATCTATCCGTTCGCGAGTATCGGCCTCAAAACGCAGGATTTAAAATGGAAAGGCGGCACTACCTATACCACGATCGGAGACGGGAACACTTTTCGCGAATATGTAACCGTTCATAGCGCGACCTCCGACGGAGAGGTCACGCAAATTGGATCGAAAAATAACATCCTCGCGTACTGTCACGTCGCGCATAACGTCCGCATAGGCGACAGGGTGATTATGTCGAATGTGGCCACGCTTGCTGGACATGTTATTGTCGAGGATTACGCCGTGATCGGTGGCCTCGCGGCCGTTCATCAGTTCTGTCGCATCGGGAAGATGTCGATCATTGGTGGTTGCTCGAAGGTAGTTCAGGATGTTCCCCCCTTCATGCTGGCCGATGGAAATCCCGCCGAAACCAGAACCATCAATAAGGTTGGGATGGAACGGAACAGCATTTCTGAAGAAGCACAGGCAGCCTTAAAGCAAGCCTATAAAATCCTGTTTCGCGAAGGCCTCACTATTTCGAACGCCCTACTGAGAATCGAAAGCGAGCTCCCGAATTTACCGGAAGTTAAGCACCTCATCGAATTTGTGCGCGCAAGCCAGCGGGGCATAAGCAAGTAATCCTCCGTTGTCGTCGACCTTTTCTCCCGCGTGCGGGTGAAGTTTTTTACTCTCGATCTTTCGCGTTCACCTGCATTCGATTTGCCAGCGCGCGCCTGGCCACCCGGGTAACCAGGAAAGAAATCACAATCGTAATCGCAATACCTCCGATCGCCAGGCTCCGTGCCCACGGTCCATTTTGCAGCGGTGTGCCTAGTTTGGTTAGATCACCGAGGACTGTTCCAATATAAACGAACACGATGATTGCAGGTGAAATTCCAAAGAAAGTGGCGACGAAGAATTGTAAAAATGAAACTCCGGTCAAGCCAAATAAAAAGTTTAAAAGGATAAATGGCAACACCGGCGATAATCGAATCAGGCCTACAATTTTCCACCCTTCTCGAGAGATTGCCCGATCGATGGCCTTGAATTTCGGATGATTTCCGATCCGTGCTTTTATCCAGTCTCTTGCCGCATATCGAGCCACTAAAAAGGCTGCGGCCGCGCCGAGTGTCGCCCCAATCATGACATACACTGACCCCCAAAACAGTCCATATAATATGCCCGCTCCCAGCGTGAGAAGCACACCCGGAAAAAACGTCAGACAAGCGACGATGTAAAGTCCGATGAGTGCCAGCGGCCCCAATGTTCCCAGCCCGCGCATCCAGTTCAATGCCTGGCGCGCCCAGCCGGCAAGGTCGAAGAACCGCATGCCGACTAAAAACAAAAGCGCCACCGCCACCAATGAAACTGGTTTGGCAAAACGGCGCACTGCGTAATTGCTGCCACCGGGTTTAAGCGAGGGAACCTCCACAACTGCTTCCGGCTCCCGCAGTGCAGGCGAAACAATGAGCGCCCGTGGAGATTTCAAGACCATCCAGCACGTCGGGTTCAATCTCCCAGAGAGGCATTCCGGACCGGCCCGCGAGGGGCAGGCCAAGCATTTGGTTGAAATCGCAATCGTAGACGAGTCCATCGTAGCCCACGTTTAAAGTCGATCGGCACATCAGCTCTTCCAGGGTCGCGGGATTAAAATGATTTACTAATAATTCAGAATAAAGATCCCATTGGCCCTGGCGTCTCAAATCTTCCGCGAACCGCGCGATTGGTTGATTCGTGATCGTGTAAAGACCGGTAAATACAATGCCAAATTGATTCCACAACGCTGCGCGGTAATCGCACTCCAGTTCTTTTTGCGCTGGCGGAAGGTTCGCTCCGACCGGGTTGTAAACCAGATGCAGAGGCAGCTTTGCCCCATATCCAACGGCATTCAGTTTTTGCAGGGCCGAAATGCTTTTCTCAAAAACCCCGGCGCCGCGCTGCTTGTTCACATTTTTCGGTTCATAGCAGGGCAGGGAAGCGATGATTTCCACCTGTTGTTCAGCCAGGTATTCTGGCAAATCAGAAAAACCATCCTCCTCGATAATCGTGAGATTGTTTCGATCGATCACGCGCGCGCCCGATTGCCGCGCACTCTCCACCATGAATTTGAAGAAAGCGCTCAATTCCGGTGCTCCACCGGTGATATCGACCACCGTGGGTCGATATCTTTGAATCCAATCCACAATCCGGCCTGCGGTGGAAGCCTCCAT
>JAQGOX010000492.1 GCA_028293365.1 Verrucomicrobiales bacterium
TGTCCAGCTCCTTTTTGCGCATCCAAATCGACTATCTGCATGTAAAAGCCATTCCCCAAAACTGTCCCCGGCGCTTTAAGTTCGTTGGTTGCAGTGACGGCGGCGATGTTAGTGCCCTGCTTTTCCATCACCGCAAGTTTCGCCCTTTGCGCCTTCACCAGTGGATGTTCTTCCGTGTATTTGTTAAGAAGGGTGTTCAGCTCTTCTTTCGCCGCCTCAAGTTTGTCATTCGTCGGCGTCTGATTATTCAGTGCCGTCTTCAAACCGGCGATCCGATAGTCCATCGTTTCGCGGTCGAGTTCCGCCTGCCGCAGGCGGGCGTCAACCGCAGCCAGCTTTTGAACGTAGGTGTCGACATCTTTCTCGTAATTCAGAACCCCGGCCTCACGGGAGAAGTTGGAGAGTTTTGCTTTCGCCTTGGCCACTTCGGAATCCATTTCGTCCAGCCGTTTTTTGAGGAATAAGTTTACCTCCTTCGATTCGCTGCTTTGAATTTCTTTGGTGAAATCGACCACTTCCGCTGCATAAAGATTGGCAAGGTTTACCAGGTTTTTAAGGTTTCCTTTTCCGGCAAGTGTCACCGTGAGAATATCGGGGTCTTGCGTTGGAACGATCGCCACCGATTTGGCCAGGTGATCCGCAGAAACATGAGGGTTCGATTTTTCGCTCACCCTCCTGAGCACTTCCCCGGAGCGCATCATTTTGAACAAAGTCTGTTCGGACATTTCACGTGGCAGCGAACTCTGGCCATTGGGATCACCGGTGCGGAATGCGTTGGAGGTCTCCCGTCTCCAAAGTTTCACCGTCACTTTGTAATCCAGAAATGCGGAGGCGATGATGAGAAATAAAAGCCCCAAACCGAGACTTGCTCCGACCACGATCATCCAGCGTCGTTTTAGCGCTGCTAGCAAACGCCATGGATCGAACGGAAATCGAAAGCCATCTTCTTTCGCGGTTTCCTCGGGTTCAGGGGGATAGTGCAGTTCACGCGGTGCGCGGCGGTCTTTCGTCTGACGTTGCCCTTTCTGACCGGGACCACCAGCGTTCGGTCGAGTCCATCCGCCCGGAGCTTCCTGATCTTCTTCGTCAAACCGCGATTCTGCGTCATTTCGGAAGGGATTCGCCCGAGAATTGGATTTTCCATTCCCATTCGTGTGTCGCGAGCCACCCGCCTCCCGGTGCTTTTTTCGCTGAGCGCTGATGCTGAATTCGTATTCGTCACTCATTGGGCAAGATTGATATATTTGGTGTGGACGGCCCTGGTATTCGTTTGGCCGAAACAAAGTCCACTAAAAGCACCATCGGTTATAGATACAGAGCGTCGGCGCAACAATCAGTGCGTCCCCCGTTAAATCCGGCGATGAACACCTACGAAAAACCTAAGGGTATCCCCGGGCCTTGAATTTGGGGGGAGTATTACTGAATGGAAGTGAGGCGCAACTCAGGGGCACCCTGCATGTAGGCATGAACTGCCTGGCATTTGCGCGCCGTTACGGCGTTGACGCGTTGCAGCTTATATCGACATGAGGCGAAACTGCCCAGACCCATATTGTATGCAGCGTAAATCTCGCCCGAGGTAGGGGGTCGTTTGTAGACGCGCTCCAATTCGTCGTGCAGCAGCGTGATATAGTCTGCGGCGTAGGAACGGTTAACCCGTCGATCGTAAACGTGGCTTGAATAACCATACGCTTTAACTCCATGCGATCTGCGCCAGGAAGTCACATCCATCCAAGCCGCTTCTGAAAGCTGAAAATCCCCAAGCGATCGACCCTCATCACCATATGTGAAAAGGCCATCGCTGGATTCGACTCGACGAACCGCATTGAGGAGCCGCTCCGGCGGTTTCCAGCCAATAGCGTACCCATCGGTCGCGAGAAACGATAATAGCAGCATTAGGTATTTAGGCATAAGATATCTCCTTTTTTCTCCAGCTCTTTTGATACTCGCCTCCTCCTGATCACCGGGGAATATAACCCGCTCCGAATCCCCTCGCCAATCAGGCCTCTGCCCGACCCACTCCTGAGACTTTCCTCTATTCTAGCGCCCCCTTGCTGCCTTTTCCTTATCTGGAATGCGGCATTTTAGCGCGGACACCTTGCGTTTTGTTAGGGACAATGTTTAAATACGCTCATCCCGGAACTGTTCCAAATCGATATAGGATTTTTGGAGATTCAGTCCCTGAACAAGGAGTCAAAAGGAGTGGTTTTAAAATCATGAAATTTACATGCCTCGGTGGATTTGTCGGTCTCGCCCTCGTTCTCATGGCTGGCCACGAAAGCGCCTCAGCCCGCACCTTCGGTTATGGTAATGCCTACGGAAAAACTATCCACGTGGACAGCACCTTCGATGGTTACCAAACCCTCGTTAATCGGGACCTGACCGGTGGACAGCCGGCTTATGATTACAGTGTGCATATCATTAAGACAGGTGAGGACACAGGACAACGGCATCGCGCGTTTGTGGGTGGCCGCTGGAAATCAATTTATGGCGACGGAGATCACACCATGCAATGGTCCTCGGGGAACGGTGCTCCTAACACCTGGGCGATGTGGGTTAATCAGCCGGAGCTTTGGCAGGGGCAGGAGGATGGTCATCCTGGACAATGGTTTTCCAATAATTATCTGGAGCCTGAGGTCATCGGTGCGCCGGGAGTGTGGCTCATGTACTCGCAAGTGGAAATTGATCCCGGCCAGCCTATCGACCTTCCCGGTCAGGTCGCCTGGTCAGGCGGAGGCGCTGATCGCATCATGCTCGCTACCAGCGGCGACTGTAAGAATTGGACCCGCAAGGAGGATCGAGGCGTCGTAATTAATATTTCCAGCCCAACCAACACCGCTCTTCATCACGAGGAAATGATTTATGCTCCCTGGGATCCACAGGGCAAGCCCTACTGGATGTACGTTTTCGTCAACGTAAACAATACTCCCACCGGGCATTGGCGCATTCGTTCAAGCGATTATACGACGTTCGATTTTAATGCGAAAGAAGCCACCGCCGGTATCGCCCAACTCGGTAATCAGATTGGATACCTCAGGCCGGGCGGCACCGGAGTTCCCACCCTCTATTCCCGTATCACTTTTACTACCGTCGGCAGTCGGACGGTGCCCGCGATCCAATATTCGAGCGATGCCCTGAACTGGAGTGCTCCCGAGGTGAGCATTCTGGAAGGGTCCAGCGACAATGCGAACAACAAGAACTGCTATTTTTTAGGAATGGCCAGTTTGAATGGCACCGGAGAAATAGAATACATCGGCAATAATCAGTGGCGGGCACTTATCGGAGCCACGACCTGTAACTCGCCGGTCGCTCCCGACATTTTTAATTCCGAGATCGGTTCGGGCCTGGTCACTATTACAATTCCAACTGCCGAAGGCTACGCCAAAACCTGGGAATTTACCCAGGACGCGGAGGGCTGGGGTGGCCCTCATAGCATCACGTCACTTGGATACGTATCCGGCGGATACCTGGGGGGAACGATCAGTGGTTCAGATCCATATTGTTTCTCGCCGGACAATCTGGGAGCGGCGATTTCGAGCAATAAGAAGGTGCGAATTAGGATGAAAAACAGCACCTCAGCAACGGACGGACAGATTTTCTTCAGCACGGTCGCGAGTCCGGGGATCGATGCCATTAAGCAGAAATCGTTCACCATGATAGCCAACGACCCAAATTTTACCACGTACACGATCGATATGAGCACGGTAAGTGCCTGGACTGGCACCTTAAGGATGATGCGGCTGGACCCCGGCAGCGCCAGCTCAGGGTCGTTCCGAGTCGACTACATTCATGTAGGCCAGTAGCATTGCGATGTTTATTGTGAAGGATCGCCTTTGCGAGGGGACGAAATGGCATGAACGCCTTCTTCCCTCTCACCCAGAATCAGATCCCTATTTCCCCATCAATCAAACCGATCCGAGATTAACCCCCTCCGCCGATTCTTTCGCTGTTGATTTGAAAACGTTCACTCCCAATTTCGCCACTTTTGAAACAAAGTTCGATGACCGGGGCTGGCAACCATCCCTGCGCAAGCTGCCTTGGAAGCCGCACTCCGGTTCAAATCGATTTGAAGTCCGGTCTGTGAATAAGTTTGGCGTTGCCGGTCCATCGGCAATCGTCGAAATCGATGCCCGGTAAATTCAAAATCCGAATCGGCCGATATCGCTAATTTCGGAAGGATTGAATGGTTGGATTTCAACTCGCAGTTCCTATTAAAACAGGGCTGGATGAACCCCGGCTCAGCCAAAGGCTCTGCAGAATAGGTCACAAGGAATTGGAACGACCACAAATAAGATTAAACTCGCTCGCTTGAGGCACCCCCTTTGGATGAGATTTTTCAGTCGCCCTCTGCCTCCGTTTTTCTTCCGGCCTCATGTTTTAAGGCAATCGCCAATGGTATGATCGCCGCGCTGGTTACTACAATTATCAGCAGGGCCGCCCGCAATCCCACCAGGTCAGCCGCAAATCCAATACTGGGCGGACCGAGCAGAAAACCCAGGTAGCCTAAAGTGCTCACCGAAGCGACTGCAATGCCGGCGTGAGGCCCGTGACCTTTGCCCGCCGCGCTAAAAACCATCGGAACGACTGTGGCAAATCCTGCACCCACGCAAACAAATCCAATCAAAGAAAGCACGATTTCCTGGGTGATGATTGCCATGGCGAGGCCTCCGGCCGCCAAAACGCCCCCCATGCGCGCCAGTTTTACTGGGCCGAACCGCAAGTTGAGAGCGTCACCACCCAGCCGACCCGCGGCCATCGCGAGGGAGAAAAATGCATATCCGGCTGCCGCCCAACTGGGCGAGGCGCCGACGCCCGATCGAAGGTAAATACCGCTCCAATCGGCCATCGCTCCCTCACCAATCATGACGCAAAGCGCGAGCAGTCCGAGCGCGAGAGTCGCGCGATTTGGCCAGCAGAAGATCGCAGGCCGGGCCGAGTTGGCCTGAGCCGGTTCATCACTGCCATTCAGATCACCGAATATGGTAAATGTTACGAGACCGAGCAAAAGCGCTACAATGTTAAAGTGTTCGGAGGGCGTCAATTCCTGCGCGGCTACCAGGCTGCCGAGGCTCGCCCCGGCGAGTCCTCCGATACTCCAAAACGCATGGAACGACGACATGATTGGAGTTGCCGATTGTTTCTCCACTGCCACAGCCCGGGCATTCATCGACACATCGAGAGCGCCATGCGCTGCTCCAAAGAAGAACAGGCAGAGGACGAAGAGCGGTTGGTTGGGAACGATTGTCAATAAGGGGAGCAGACCGCAGAAAACGATCGCGAGCGTTTTGCAGAGCTTCGCGCTTCCGAATCTGGCAAGCAGAAAACCGGAGGCAGGCATGGCGATGACTGCGCCCAACGCCATCGCGAGAAGCGCGAACCCAAGTGCTGTATTGGAAAGTCCGCGTTCTGCCTGGATCGCGGGAATGCGCGAGGCCCAGGTAGCGAAAAGTGCTCCGTTAATAAAGAACAGGGTCCGAACGGCATACCGCGGCGCGGCCGGGCGCGTTTGGACCATGCCAATCGATTTCCAAATTCGTTCCAGCGCAGTCTGCATTTAATTCTTTGGTTTCATTGTCCAACGGCCACGTCATGCGAGAGAATGCGGAGCGGTGTCTTTTGGAAGGTGAGCCAATCCGTGCGGATTTTGTCCCAATCCCGCAACCCTAATCCATGTTGCGCGAAATATTCGCGGACTTGATAGGCGTTCCATTTTAGGATGCCTTCAAAAATCGGAACCAAAACGCCCAAAGCGTTTTCGCTGAGAATCGTGCGTCGGGCGATGCGTCCGATCGATTTGGTTTCCGACACTGCAATCGTATGCCCATCCCTGCTGTTGACGTGGTGCATCACGTAAAGGTCCGAACTTCCGTCGCCCACATAAATGGTCCGGTCAGGGCTGATTTGCAGTTTCAGCTCCAATTCCTGAAGAACCACCACCTTGCCGTAGCCGGCCGGGACCCGGAGAATATCTGAGATTTCCCCTGTGTTGGGATCGTAGGCAAATTCCGTTCCGAAGACATTCTCCGGTGGGACAATGCCCTCCAATGCAGACCGCACTACTTCGCGCGGGGCTGCGGAGATGACGAAAAACTGAAAGCGATTGCCGTCGAAATTCGCCTGCAACAGATCGGCCATGAGTTGAACATCATCCTTCAGCCGAACCCTCTTGCCCGCTTCGATCAAATGTTCGCGGCGGATGCTTCTGAATTGCGGATCGTGTCGTAATAAATAGGCCAGTTCCGCTCCCTGGTGCACGAGATTGGACCGGGAGAGCCCCGCCACTTTTTCGGCGAAGTCCTTGATGCCAATCATTTCGCTTAGTACGTAGCCAGAATCATTAAAGCTCAACGTTTGATCGAAATCGCTGGCCACGAGATATTCGGTGATTTTTTCGTTTTGCATAGTGATAGTTCAAACAGGGCTTATCTTCTGTTTCACGCTTTCTAGGTAACGCACCGGATCACTCAACGCGATGTTCGATCATGACAAATCGGCGGGAAGGTGTAATGTCAGCTTTGAAAGCTGCTAGTAGCAGCTTTTGCATATGGTTGATCCCAAACATCGCGAAATTTCGCGTCAATTGATGGCCGAAATTGCCACGGGGAAGTTCGGTCCGCCTGGCCGCATTCCCAGCGAAGCCCAGCTTGTGAAGCGTTTCGGCGTCTCGCGGCCTACGGTTGCCCGCGCCTTGCGGGATCTGCAGGACGAGGGCCTGGTTGAGCGCCGAGCAGGCTCCGGTACCTATGTGCGAAAGGCCGCTCAGGAATCGGCAACGACCCGCCAGCTCGGTCTGCTCATTCCTGGACTTGGCACCATCGAAATCTTCGGTCTGATTTGCGGAGAGTTGGCCAGCCTGGCGCGTGCTCAGGAATACACACTCCTCTGGGGCGATTCCGCACAAATGCAGCGTGAGGGAGATTTAAGTGAGGAACACGCCGAAAAACTTTGCCAGCAATTCATCGAACGTAATGTGACCGGTGTTTTTTTTGCCCCATTCGATCTCGTTGGTGGAAAACAGGAGGCCAATCATCGTATTATCGAACGATTCGGCAAAGCCGGTATCCCCGTGATCCTTCTCGATCGAGACCTGGTTCCTTTTCCACATCGAAGCAATCTCGACCTCGTCGCAATCG
Source organism: Verrucomicrobiales bacterium (assembly GCA_028293365.1). Taxonomy (GTDB): domain Bacteria; phylum Verrucomicrobiota; class Verrucomicrobiia; order Limisphaerales; family SXQI01; genus JAQGOX01. The sequence goes on from JAQGOX010000492.1 coordinate 7,131, forward strand.
ATAATCTGGCAGCGGGCTGTTTTCTTGCGGAACATTTGTATAAGCTGGGCTGTCGCCGCTTTGCATTTCTCGCGATTCCCAATTTCCCTCCAACGGTGGATGCGCGCATCGTAGGGGTGCGAGAGACATTGGTGCGCCGCGGAGTTGAACTGCCACCGGACTGGATCCATATTGGCAATCCTGAAGATTTAAAGTTTTTGCGTTCACTCATTGCCGGCGGCCGATGGGACGCGGTGATTTGCGGAAATGACCTGACAGCGGCGCATTTATTGCGCGCTCTGGAGAAGACGCCGGTGCGGGTGCCGCGGGATTTGCGCGTGGTTGGATTTGACGATGCCAAATATGCCACGTTGTTGGGCGTATCGCTCACCACCATTCATCAACCGTGCCGGGACATTGCCATTACTGCGTATCGAGCCATGCTCGAGCGCATCAGCGAACCGACTTTGCCCGCACGCAGTCTTTTATTGACACCCCACCTCGTCGTTCGCGAGTCCTGTGGTGCATATTTGCCGCACTTATGAAACCCAATGCCAGCCGGGAAGGGCGGCGCAAGGGCAAGGCAATTCATCTCAAATCAAGAGCGTTTTCTTGCCATTGAGCGGGTGATCTGTTTTATCCTCAAGTCATGTCTGCGCAAAATGCACAGAGTTGCATTCACCTCCTCAAGGCTTTGGGCGACGAGACTCGCTGGAAAATCGTGCGTGAGCTTTTGTCCCAAACGCTCACGGTCACCGAATTGACCGATCTTCTTAAAATCTCACAATATAATGCTTCAAAGCACCTGCGGATTTTGCGCGAAGCTGGAATCATCGACACGGTCAAGCAGGGCAGGTTCCTTAAATGCAGCGTTCACACGACTTTCCGGCAGCAACTTTCAAAAAACAAGGATCAGCTCGATCTGGGGTGTTGTACCTTTCGATTTGATAAGCTTCCAAAATAACCATTCTCTGCGGGAAATTGCTCGAGTTGGCGATTTGGAGTTTTAATTCGCCGTACGTCATGGCTCATTTTGAGGGCTGCAATTTGCGATTTGAGAAGCGAATCTATTAGCCTATGAATTCCTATCCATCGACCAATGACAGTCCCGAAAGAATCGAGCCGTGTGCTTGCCGGATTCATTCAACGGTTCGCGGAAGCTGGGGTTTTGCGCTGGTGAGCCTGATTGGATTCGGCCTCTGGGCCTGCGCCGGAAGCTGGTTTTATAAAAACGTAGGCGAGGCAGGGTTATACGCCGCCACAACCGCAGTATTCTTCGCCGCGTCGGGTCTGTTCTTGCATCCTTTGGTTCATGGTTCCAATTCAATCCGCCGATTTTATAAGATATTTATTCCAGCATTTTTCGCGTATGCGGCCATTTGGTGCGCGGCCTGGTTTGCGCTCCGATTTGGCCCAGGCGAATGGCTCGGATCCTTTCTCGGAAGTTTCGCGTTCATCGCTCTTACTGGATTCGGCTTTGGAAACTATCGCGGTTTCCTGAAAGCAGGCCTCGTGATGTTTGTAACCCACTCCACAGGGTACTTCCTTGGCGGAATGTTAATGCATTGGCTCGCTGGACCGGAGGGCAGGGCGTTATTGGAGGGATTTTCCAAATCTCAAATTTCAATACTTGCCAAACTCTCATGGGGCCTGCTTTACGGGCTCGGATTCGGGGCCGGGATCGGGTTTGCTTTTTGGAATTTCCAAGCGGGGTCTCCAGTCGAACCCAAAACGACCTCGGAAGAGAATCTCCCTGAATCAGTTTAAATTTTTGCGGTCGAACCTCGTTTTAGCAAACCTGACCACATCGAGCCGAAAGGATGAACCGATGAAGCCAGCGCTGCTCCGGAGTAAACCGGACGTCCCTCATTGATCCATCGAAAGATCGAGCCTTCTAGATTGACCGGGTTCCGAAAACCCCGTTTTTGGAGTTTGGAAACCAGCCTTGCGGAACGAAAACCCACGGCGCAATAGAGCACCAGCTTTGCATTGCGATCCGAGCAGCGCTTTGCGATTTCTTCGACAGATCTCAAATTGATGGCATCCTTTAAATGGCTGATCGCAAATTCTGCCGGTGACCGAACATCGATCAGAATCAGTCTCGCCGAATGACTCAGTGAACGCTCAAGTTCATTCGTGGATAGATGTGGAACGCCCGGGAAAGCTAAACGCGTAATTTTTTCAATAGTTTCAATGTCCGTGGGCCGCAACCCCCGCATCAGTGCGCAAGTCATCGCAAACATTGGTTTAACGGCCCCAATTCTCTTTAGTAGTGGACGTGAGGACACTCATTTAGACTCTTCGATACTGGCCGTTTTTGCAATTCGAGAACTTCCAGATCCTCTTTGATTGACCCCGACGCGCCTATTTCTGTAAATATACGTCTGACATGGCCCTGGACCGCTTTAAATTCGAACGCGCCGTTTTGAAACTCGGTGTTTCTCGCGTCGCTGGAAC
>JAQGOX010000494.1 GCA_028293365.1 Verrucomicrobiales bacterium
TAAACGAGGTAATCGACCGCGATAAAGTTGAACCGAACGCCAAATTCCTCCCAGAAAAACCATTCGGCTACGGCCCCAAACAGGATTAGATAAATAATAACTACGAAAAGCACGAGCATGAGCCAGCGATGCCACACTTGCCGAAAAATGCGTTGTGGGGCGATTGAAAGGTAGAGCATCAGTGGAAGCGCAAAGTAGGTTGCCGCTGCCAGATCATAAAGAACCCCCACCCCGAAAACCGCCAATAATCTCCAGATCTGCCAATCGACGCTGGGTCCCGCTTTTATCAGCAGGATCAATCGTAGAACGGCCGAGGCGGCCAAAAATAAAAGGTAGAACAGCACTGTCCCGCCATGCCGATGACCAAATAATTTATCTTTTGATATCAAATCAGTTCCTGTTACGAATTATTTTGCCTCATCTGCCGCAATTAACTGGCGGATATTTCGGCTAATGAACATGAAAACGTCACGAATGGGAAATGACAGTTTTGTCATTTCAACCAATCACGAAGCGCGCAGGCCATCATTCGCGGCCGAACGGTCGTTCCGAGGATCCCATTCATTGGCGTTTGGATACGATCCCAGCACTTTGACGAAATTGCAGGCCTTTTCGATTTCCCGGACTGCCGTCGCGAGTTTTTTGTCCTCAATATGGCCATCGCAATCGACGAAAAAGAAGTATTCCCAGGCCTTGCGCTTGCTCGGGCGAGATTCGATTCGAGTCATGTTGAGTTTGTACTTGCTGATCGGAGCGAGCGCTCGATGCAATGCACCCACCTTGTGGGCGATGCTCAACATTAAACTGGTGCGATCGTTTCCGGTTGGTGGCGAGCACTGCCGGCCGAGCACCAGGAATCGAGTCGCGTTGCCCGAATTGTCCTGAATATCCTTTTCCAGGATATTTAGTTTGTATCGTTCGGCAGCCAGGGCGCTCGCGATCGCCGCACCTCCACTCGTCTTCACAGCCAGTTCAGCGGCGCGCGTTGTGGACGAACTTTCAATCACTTCCGCCTGGGGCAAATGCGCCTGGACCCACCCGCGGCATTGTGCCAGAGCCTGGGGGTGCGAAAACAGTTTTTTCACTCCCGCGATGCTCGTGCGGCTGATCAAGCATTGTTGGATCGAGAGAATAATTTGCGCGACGATTTTCAAATCGCTGTCCACGAACATGTCGAGAGTGTGAGTCACGACACCTTCAGTGGAGTTCTCGACCGGGACGACTCCGTAATCCGCGCGATCTTTACTCACTTCAGTGAAAACATCGCCGATGGTTTTTTGCGCGGAATAATTGAGGCTGGAGCCAAACTTACGAATCGCTGCCTGATGGGTAAATGTGGCTTCCGGACCGAAATAGGCAATAGTCAGGGATTTTTCGAGGGATAGCGCGCTCGACATCACCTCTCGATAAATCGATCGGAGCGACTCGTTTGTGATTGGTCCCTCGTTTAGCTTCGCGATCCGCTTCAATACCGCGAGTTCCCGATGCGGCGCGTAAATTTCCTCTCCCGCTTTGATTTTGATCGCCCCGATTTCGAGAACGTGCCTGGTGCGCTCGTTCAGAAGCTGAACGATTTGCTGATCCAGCTTATCGATGGCACTGCGATGTTCCTGCAAGCTCATTGCGATGATTCAGTAGTTGGTGCATCCCCTTCGGTCTGCGACGCCTCGGTGGTCTGAACTTCGGGCGCGGCGAGTGGCGTTGTCGCAGATTCTTTGATCTCGTCGGGAGGCGCCGTGGCCAGACCCGGATCCACCGTGAGGAGCGATTCTGGCTTTTGCACGGGGATGCGCCGCAACTCATCCGCCGCCGGCAATTCCTCAAGATTTTTCAGTCCAAAATACTCAAGGAACAGTGGGGTCGTCGCATAGGTCATAGGTCTCCCGACCACTTCGGCACGGCCAGCCGATTCGACCAACCCGCGCTCCAACAATGTTTGCATCACGCCATCGACCGCGACTCCTCGAATTTGTTCAATCTCCGCTCGGGTCATTGGCTGGCGGTAGGAGATGATCGCAAGTGTTTCAAGGGCCGGTTGGGAAAGTCGGGGCGGTCGAGTTCTTTCACCGAACATCGTTTTCAACCAGGGCGAAAACTCGGGATTACTGACGAACTGCCAGGCACCCGCCACACATACCAGGCGGTACGTTCGCTCCGCCGCGGCATGTTCTTTCTCAAGCTCCAGCAAGGCAGCTTCAATCTCTTCATCCTTCACTTTACGGAAGGCCTTGGGTGGTTCCTCATCAGAACGATCCGCGGTATTTGCGAGAATTTCCCTCAGCTCGCGATTGCTCAGCGGCTTTTGGGAAGCAAACAGTATGGCTTCCAAAATCGATTTCAAATCCATGACCATGATTGATAGGGCGCAAATGCGAGCACTTGAACAAGTCTTTGCAAAAAAGGCCGGAGAATCAATTTATTTCCCCCGAAGGGGTTTCGGGCGCCGGTTCAGAAGTCGACTCAACAATGGGAATCGGATTGTTTGCGGCAGCCTCTTCGGCAGCTTGCGCGTCCGCGGAAACCGCACGCGGTGCAAAGACGATTTCGATTTCACTGAAAGGTTCAGCCTGGGTAATTCTTAGCTGCTTCATCCGGATCAGCTCGAGCATGGCCAAAAAGGTGACCACAACCTCGGTCCGGCTTGTGGCCGTTGCAAAAAGTTCCGAGAACCGCATGGCCGGTTTCGATCTCAAAAGGTCCATCAAAAGCTCGATTTTTTCGCTGACGGTCCATTTATCTTCAAAAACATCCCTTGTCTTTTCGCGCTGATTAAACCGCTTAAGTATGTTGCTAACCGCGTTAATCAGTTCAAAAATGGAAACTTCGATTTTTGCGTTGGGAGTATCCGTGACGAACTCCGGCCGGCCGGGAACCCGTCTATAAACATGATCCTGAACCGTTTCCAGCTCCTGCAATCGCGCTGCGGCGTCCTTGAACTTCTTGTACTCGACAAGTTGCCGGATCAACTCCCAGCGGGGATCTTCCTCATCGTCTTCATCCTCCACCTGTGCCTGCTTATCCACCGGAAGCAATTCGCGGCTTTTGATGTACATCAGCGTTGAGGCCATCACCAGGAACTCGCCCGCGATGTCCAGGTCGAGTTCGCGCATCAACTCGACATACTCGATGAATTGGGTGGCAATCTTTGTGAGATTAACCTCATAAATATCGACTTCCTCCTTTTTAACCAAATAAAGGAGCAAATCGAGTGGTCCCTCGAAAATCGACAATTGAACTTTGTTTTCAGCCATGAACGGACAGAATTAAGAAGCAAACCGCCGAAATTACAATAGGCGAGTGGTTCCAAATTCGCCAATTTCGTGCTTTATTCGAGAAACACGAGGAGGGACGATCCCCGCCACAGGTCCGATCTATGAAAACCCATTTGCCTAAAACGTTAATGCTTTTCGCGGTTGCGACGCTCTCTTTTCGGGGCTGTCCGATGGCAATTGGAGCATTAGCCGCCAGCGAGACGTGTGAGGGAGTCATGAACTGGACGGAGCCACCCCCGCAGTTTCGTAATGAATTAGGTACGTACGTTTCCCCATTGCAATTCGGCGACAATCAAACGGTTCACACGTTGAGTGATTGGAATCACCATCGCAAACTGATCCTTGAATATTGGAATCGCGTGATGGGTTCATGGCCGCCACTGCTTCGAATTCCAAAAATCGATAATTTGTCGGAGGAAAAACGGGAAGGCTTCGTTCAGCGTAAAGTTCGAGTTCAACTCACTGAAACTTTAATTGATGATGGCTATTTGCTCGTGCCCGAAGGGAAAGGCCCATTCCCCGCCGTGCTGGTGGTATTTTATGAACCCGAATCGAGTATCGGCAAGGGCAAAAACCCGCTGCTGGATTTCGGATATCAATTGGCACGGCGCGGTTTTGTGACTCTTTCGATCGGTTCTCCGGGGGGCGATGCCTGGAAACCTGAACGAGCTGCACCGACTTGCCAACCGCTTTCATTTCTCGCTTATGTAGCGGCGAATTGCCATACCGCACTGGCTCAATTGCCATGCGTCGATGCCAATCGCATCGGAATTGTGGGCCATTCCTATGGCGGTAAATGGGCTATGTTCGCGTCCTGTCTATACCAAAAATTCACCTGCGCGGTTTGGTCGGACCCGGGAATTGTCTTCGACGAAGCGAGACCCAACGTAAATTACTGGGAGCCCTGGTATTTGGGCGCCGATCCCAGGACCCGTCGCAAACCGGGGTTGCTTACTCAAGAGAACTCTCGAACAGGAGCGTATAAAACGTTGATCGAAGAACACCACGACTTGCACGAATTGCATGCTTTAATGGCTCCGAGACCGTTCCTGGTGTCAGGAGGCTCGGAAGACTCTGTGTCGCGATGGGCAGTGTTGAATCACGCGATCTCCGTTTATAAAATCCTGGGTTACACCAACCGCGTTGCGATGACCAATCGTACTGGACATAGCCCCACCGCAGATTCAAATCAACAGATCTACGATTTTTTTACCTGCTGGCTCGGGCCGAAAAACAAGTGAAACCGCACGGAACGCGCAGAAAGCTCTTACGGCTTTCGATTTAATTAATGTTTTCAACAGTTCATTTCGAAAAAAATCAGGGTGATTAGAAGATGGTTAATCTTGCATTTTTAAAGACTTATTTGCTAACGTTCGCGAAAGAGTAGCTCAACCGCGTTACTGAGCTTAATAGGTTTTCGACGGGCATAGGGGAATACGGCGAAGCTAAGTATTCACCTATCCTGAGAGGAAACTGTGACGCTGACCGAACGCTACATTCAGAACGTAGCACCTGACAATCCGCTTTCTGGTGAGAAAGCGGGAGATTATTTCCGATCCGAACGACCGTATTGTTCAGTCGATGATTCATTTTATGAGTGCCAGCTTTTCTGCGAAAGTGTTGTTGGCGTTCGCAGTTGTGGCGTGGATGCAGCTAGGCACCTCGGAGAGTCTGGCACAGGGAACCTTCGAAACGGTGAAGACCGGCGATTCTTCCCTGACCCTGCAGCGCACGGGAATTATTATAAATTCCGATCGATCTTTTCTGCGATTTCAGATTGCATATTCGACGGATGAAGAGGTGGTTCCGGGGGCATTTTTAGATTCTGCCACTGCATCGTTGCAGGCGGTAAACGATTTGTCGGCGGTATTGATTTTGGCGACTCTGGATCGCACTGGGGCGATCTGGGCTCCCGAATCTCCTGGGGCCATATCGATTGATCCGAATTCGATTCAACGGAGCGCGATTTCCGTCCCTGCCCTGCAACCGGTGCTTTTGCATTCGTCCGCATTCGAAGTCACGGTGCAAATTCCGGAGGCGCTGCAAAACCGTGAGTTGAACTTTTTTTTCGATCTATTCGACAATGGAGATCCGCTGCGTTCGCTGGGTGCGCTCGGTGAAATCACGGTGGTACCCGAACCGAGTGTGATCGGGCTCGGGCTAGTTGCCCTGGCTTCCGTCTGTTTGATGCGCGCCTGCCGCCGATGAAAAAGTATTTGACATATATCAGAGTATTCGCGTTTGCCTGGCTGGCCACTCTGGCCTCTCCGCAGGCGGCGGAAGTTCGGAGCTTTCACATCAACGGAGCGGAACTGGCCCTGAGCGATCTCTCGAATGAAACGGCGGTCTTTTTTCGGTCGATGCGCCTGAACCGGGCGGCAAATGTTTGGAATGTCGAGGTCGTTGTAAGTAACGCCGGGCCCCGCGAAATTCACGGTCCGCTCATTCTGTCCGCGGAAAGCTTTCAGAATATGTCGGGGATGCTAGCGTCCGACGGCACGAATAGCGGGCGTGCCTTTGTGAATTTAACCAGTTCTTTAAATCTGGGAATTCTGGCGCCTGGGCATGGCACAATACCACACACACTCTCCTTGGGAATTACGAGCGGAACACCGACATTGCAGACAAAAGTTTTCGGACCAACCGTGTCTTCCGGCACTCTCGCGGCCGCATTGACCCGCTCATTAAATGAGGCCGGCCAGCCTCTGGGCGAGGCGCAAGTGACGGAGCTCGGTCCGGACGGAGTCCGTAATTACACTACGGATTCACGGTTCGGCCTGGTGACTCTCGGGCAAACGCCCGGCAATCATCAATGGAAATTCAGCCGGTCCAATTATCTCTCCGTCTGGCGGCGCCTTTTGCTTGGATCGAACGGCGTCGCGGTTTTGCCAAATCCCCGGCTCGTTTCAATTGAGACCAATCGTTTTGGTTTAGGAATATTGTCAGGTGGAACGTCCACGAACCGATCCGGAACGGTGATCGTTACATTCGCGCCTGGCACGATATCCACCGTCGGTTCGGGTTCTCTGACGGAGTTGACAGCACAAACTCTCCCGGCATTTTTACCCGTTGGATGGAGTCCACTCCAGGCATTTTCGCTCGAATTAACCGCCGAGCCGAGCTCGCCGGGAACCGCGTCATTGAGGCCGTGGGGTTCGATTGAGAAAACCGAAACGAGTGCTCTTGTGAAATGGAATCCTGCTTCGTTTGAATGGCTGACAGTGCAATTACTCGCAGGAAATGGCACGGAAGCGTTGAATGTTAATTTGCCAGGAAGTGGCACTTACGCACTCGTCGTTCCGGACGCCGGACTCACGGCTCCTGCCGGACCTATCGCAGGCCAGGCTCTTCCGTCGAGCAGCGATCTATCCGGCGATGCCGAACTCCGCGCAAGCGGTAGCGTGAGTCCAACAACCGCCGCGGCCAGCGGGATCGGAGAGCTGATCACTGCAACTGGCATCGTGACATTCACGAACCTTAATGGCGCGATACCGAGCGGTATTCTGTTTCGGTGTGAGGTGCGCGAGACCTACCAACTGCAGGATGGAACGCGTCGCGGAACGCCGCAGTACGAAACGTTCATTTCGGGTTTTCGACGACCGCAAACCCCGCCCTCCAGCGCCCTCGGGGCAAAGTTTCCGATTCGGCCGCTGCTGTTGCTCGGAAACGATGAACTGCAGGAAGCGCGCATCGTGGTAGATATACTCGCATCGGGTGCTTTCGCGGGCCAACTTCTCCAGACCAATGGCGGATTAATCGCCGGAACGACGGTGCGTGTACTCGCAGGTTCCGGGGATCTTTCGAGGTCAGGAGCCGCTTTGCTGCGAGAGGTCAATCCGACGAATTTTTTTGGAGTGTTGCCCAGTACGAATGCAATCGTTGCTGCTTTTGAACTGACCATTACGGGCATCGCAGAAGGACGCAGACTCTTCGCTCAGTTTGACGCACAGGCACCGAATTCGTTTTATGTTTTGGCAAGAGTGGTTACCCGTAATGGGATTTATGGATTGGAGCCGGTGGAAAGATTCAGTACGGATAGCCGGGGCATCCTGAGTTCCCTGGAACCGAGCAACGGAGAAAGACTGCCAGGAATCGACGGTGCCGGTCAGTATGTTCTGGTCCGGGTGAACGGTCCCCAAGCCTTGGTCAGAGGAAAAGCCCGGGACGCCAGCGGACAGCCTGGTTCGAGTTTGGCGGTGCGTCTCAATCCGTGGGTCACGTTTTCTGATACGAATGGATTGTATCGGCTCGTCTCTCCGATAGGCCCGATCGAGGCGGCGGTAATCGACGTGCGCACCGGTGACGTCGGTCGGATTGCTGGAAGTGTAATTGGGATCCAGGACGGCCTGAATCTAGACGTTTCGATAGCCACTACGGGGCCACGCGTTGTAACGGTATCACCAGCGGCCAATGCAACCGGAATTTCGCGAGTGACTCCGATCGTTTTGACGTTTAGCGAACCTATAAATGGCGCCTCCTTGACTGGCGGAGAGGTGGTATTGCTCAACGCCTCCAATCAACCAGTGCCAGTGAGTGTTTCAATGAACCTGAAGGGAACTGCGGTGACCCTTTTGCCTTTGAATCCTCTTAGCCCGCTAACCCGCTTTAACCTGTCGGTTTCAACCAACCTTGCCGATTTGAAAGGACGGAAGTTGGAGGGCTCCAATCTCTTTAGCTTTACGACTGAAACCGACTCCTTGAATCGAAATGGAAATCAATTGGATAGCTACGAACCGACAAACGGTGTGGCCAGATTGGTCGGTGGGGCCGGTCTCGCAGATCCAGAAGCCCCGGTAATTCTAATCAACGATACGACCGGAGCCACTGCCACAATTCTGTCCCGAATCGATGGCAGTTTCTCCAATTCAATTCCGGCGGATGTCGATGATACGCTCAGGGCGGTAATCGTGAACGAAAACGGCACCCGCCTGAGCGTGCCAGTCACCCGGCAATTCTTCCAAAATGGCAGTGTGGGTCTCTTCAGCGCCGGCGGTACCATCGAAGTACAAGGCGAGGACGGTCCCATTCAGGTCACGGTTCCTGCAGGAACAATCGCAAATAAGACGCAGATACGAGTTGCCGCGCTTAGCACTGCTCAAATGAAGGATTTAGTTGCCGGCGCGCCCGCAACGAATGCGATTCCTCTCGGGGCATTTGCGTTTACCCAGCGTGGAGATCAGCCGACCAGTTCCCTGGATATCTCGTTTGCGGTGAATCCAGACCGGTTACAATTAGTCGACGGTATTACCCAGCCTGAAGAAGCCTCTTTTGTTCTCGCGGCAGTGACCGAAGTTGATGGAGTCAAAGCTTACAACATCGTGGATCGGATGCACTACAAGGATGGAAAACTAGTGACTGGTTCATTCCCTTTAATTGGACTGCTATTGGCCGGAATTGACGAAGCCTGGAATGTTGGCGCCATTCACGGCGTGGTGCCCCCACTCCCGTCTCTATCCGGATTTGCCATCGACCTTGCGTTGGTGCCGTTTCAGCTAACAGTTCGAAGGGCCTTCACCGTGACCGGAATCGTTAGTGAAGGCGCCGAGGTCTTTGCGCCCGGCGATATTCCCCAGAGTCTGCAACCGGGGAACGTTTTAAACCCGAATAATGCCAGCGCTCCGCAAGGCGGCAGAATTCTCGCGGGAGCACTAGTGCAAGCGATCGGGATCCCTTCCAGGGGCGGTGGTGCCGCAGTTAATCAGCAACTGTTCGGGGCGCGATTACCGGCAGGAGCTCTTTATGGTATTAGCGATGGCACGGGGCGATATGCGATTCATATGGGATTCACTCAGGATAGCGACCTGATTATGCTCGCAACTCATCCTCGCTTTCCGGCCCGGAGGGCTGCAGCGCCGGGTCCTCCATTCACGGGTTTCGGCACCACACGGATCAATATTATATTTCCGATTGATCCGAGCGTCACAGGTGATGGTGTCGCGCCTACAGTCAATCTTTCCCATCAACCTGCGCGGCCTTCGATTTCCGGAACGGCAACAATAGTCGTTTCGGCGGTCGATGGAGACAGCCGGCCTGCCATCAACTTAACGGTGCTGGCAGTAACGAATTTCGTGGCCGTCGGGACGAATCTGGTTTCTACCGGTTTACCTCTCAGTGTCATGAGCTTGAGCAACGTTAACCAGGTGGACGTTGGCGCATATGGCAAGCGAGCCACTTACGTAGCCACGAGTCTTACCAATGCTGAAATTATCGCTACGTTTCAAGCAGTGGCCACGGACGCAACTGGATTAAAAGGAACGAATATACTTCAAATTGCTTACGGAGGCAGCGATCCGGCAGGTACGAACTCGATCCCCTTGGCAGACTCAACTGACACTGTAGGGCCTTCCGTGATCCAAACCTGGCCTCCGAATGGGAGTTCGGAATGGGCTCCAGGAACACCATTGCGCGTTGTATTCAGCGAGGCGGTGAATCGTGAGATCCTTAGCAACAGTCTTGCCATCTCTATTTCCCCGTCGGCCGGCTCCCCCACCCTTGTGATTGGACAGGATCAAACGGAATTGCAGGTCACTTTTCCGGACTTAAAAGCAGATCAGACTTACCGGGTTACTTTTTCCACTGCGATCAGGGACATCGCGGGAAACAGTTTCGATCAGGATCCTGGCAGTCCGGGGTTCAGCAGCCATTCAATCACCCTCAGGACCGCGCCGACGGTTATTCGGCCGCTTTCTGGAGTCTCGCTGGGTGGCGGGTCAGTTTTAAAGGGAGGTTTTGCGTTTGTGCTCGATCGTTTAGGGGAAACGGAAGGCGGACTGCTTGTTTACGATGCGGGAAATCCCGCGGCGCCGTCGCGATACAACCTTCCGCCATTTCCTCGTGATGTTGCTCTAATAAGTAATTACTCTTTCAAACGTACAACCAACGGGCCGGTCGAAACTAAAGATTTCCTTGCAATCGTCGGAGGAACTGTCGGGGGAGTGCCCGGCATTTTCAACGAATCATCCCCCTTCCAGGCTGCTCCATCTGCCATTGGGGGGCCATGGTTTTGGCTAATGGATATCACGGATCCTGCCGCACCCTCGGTTTTCGGGACGGCATTGCTCTCTTTAAACACTCTATCAGTTGTTTCACGAGTAATATGGAAACCGCCGGTGCTTGGCTATCTGGAAAACTCAGGAGATACTTCTACGAATGCAGGCGTCCTTTCCGATATTGGCCTGATCAATTTGCAGGCATTCATCATAGATAAGTATCTGCCGGTTTCCGCGCGGGCGGGCCTTCCTTTCGAGGGCTCACCCGGGCTCGATAAAGACGGAAATGGCGATTTCGTTGGTCCGAACGACCAACTACCGTTGCCGTCAAAATTTGGCGATACATTTGGCGGAAAAGTGCTCGGGTTAGACCTCGGAGATGCGCGGCAGCTCATCAACGATTTCGGGGTTGGAGTCGGTGGGTTTTTTGTGTCTGCCGTGGTTAAGCAAGGAGTGCTGCTTAATGCAAGCGGGGAAGTCATTCCCAATTCAATTGCGCCCGCGGCCTACCGCACTCTATTCGCGGGTAGAATTCTGGAACGCGTCCCTGCCTCAGTGATTTTCAGCAACGCGACTCCGATGCGGGTTCAGCACCGGTTCGCGCAGGAGTTGGTAATCAGCAATCAAACTGTGGTCAGAGATCTCGCCCTGGTTTCACTGAAACGCGACAATGGATCGAACGGTCTCGTTGTTATTGATATTTCGGATCCGATTTCTCCCGTCGTTTTAAATGAAATTCCGATTGCCCTGCCAGGCGCCACTCCCTTCGCAGTAGTCGATCGTGAGGACGGATTGCTTGGCCTCGCTACTGGAACCGATGTCATGCTTCTGGATCCGAGGTTGTTGGTCGAAAAGGGTTTCAATGGTTCCATTCCGGCTCTCATCGGCATATTGCATGACGCCGGCGCCGGCGCCCGAAGTTTCGCCGGCCGCCGTGATGGTCTCAATATCATCAGTCTCGGCGGGAAAAATGAAATCGTGCAGGCACCCCCGACACTTCGTTTCGTTTCTTCCACCAATATTATTCCATATGCATCGCTCGCCGGTGCCAGCGCTAACGCGCAATCAATTTATTCTTCGCTGCTGGACGAAACGAGCTTATTTGCAGGGCGTATCAAGTCAGAAGGAGGAGCCACTTCGACGGTGACGCCGCCGAATGCCGGCTTCCATTATTATGTCCTGGTGGACGCTCCTGGCGCCTCTGGGGAGGAAATAACCCTTGGGGTCGAAAGTCTCAACAGGGCCGGTTACCCGCTCAAGAATAAAGGCAGCTCATTCCCGCCGGTCCGGGCGGTGTCATCCGATGCGCTCGCTCAGATCAAACAATCGGCGCGCCCGAACTGCGACCTGACTATCCGGCCGCTTTTAGCGCACCGATTAACCAATAATCCCGCCAGTCCGCTATACAACGTTTATTTGTCCAAGCCCATTGTTATGACTTATGAGCGGATGGATGAAGCGCAACTGACGCAATTGCGCAATGACCTGGATCGGGAAATTCTGTGGAGTGGGCACTATCTGAGAGCGTTTATCGATTCGTCCATGAGCGGAAATCCAACAATCGGCAAATTCGCCGCTTTGATTGATTCGGGAGAAAAAATCATAAGCCCACGCGCATCCACAGTGGCTGAGACTTTTCCCGGCACGTATATTATGGGGCCCAATCCGCCCGGCCTGGCTGGTCACGACGAAGTCCCGGGAACATTTGGCACAATCAGCGCGCACAATGGCGAATTTCGCCACGATACGGTGGATATGACTATACCCGGTCGCGGCATGCCAGTCGTCTTCCAACGTTCTATGGGCGGCCAGGATCTTTATGATGGGCCATTCGGACGCGGTTGGGATTTCTACCATAACCAACACCTTACCGAATTGCGCAGCAGCGTCTTTGCTTCAAGCTCGCGAAAGCCGCTGATTTTACGGGCAACCGCAGCGGACAGCGTGATTGCTTCGCAACGCGACGTCGAGTTCCATACAGGCGAAGGGAGGACTATTCTCTTCAAGTTCAAGGGAAACAAGCTCTCGGACGTACCTGAATTGAGTAACGATCCTCTCGTCAGGCAGCTTGGATGGCATAATGTCGGGGCAAACTTTTATCTGCCGGAACGCGGATGCTTCGACCTGCTTTTCCGGTTTCAGGACGGCCAATTCGCGCGCCTCACGCCAGATGGGATGCAGTCTTGGTACTCCAAATCGGGACGTTTGGAGAAGATTTACGGACGTTACCCATCGAACCAACAAACGCTCAGCTATAATCAGCGCGGAGAACTTATTCGTATCACTGACACGTCGATTCCAGATGGAGCAAGATTCCTGGAGGTTGGCTATTGGCGGCTAAACAGTGATTCCCTTTTTAAGGATGGCCTGGATGGACGGACAGAGAATGTTTTTATTGCCGGGAAAATCCGCAGCCTGCGTGACTACACGCTTTCCGTCGAAAGAACGGTCCTGTTTACGTATAATGACGATGGGCTTCTCTCCTTCCGCGACGGCCCGCTCGCAAACGGAGCAAATGGTGGATTCAATGGACGACAAAGGACGATTTACCTTTCTTCTGATGGGTGTGGGGTTCCCGCAATGGGGATTGTGACTGGAAACGGATCGACACTTACAGGAACACCGCTTTTTACCGTTCAAACCACGAACAACGCAGGCGCTATGACCGGTGGGAATGGGGCTGCTGGATCGGTCGCGTATAGTCCTCTAAGCGCGAATACCGCCGCTACAGTCGAAAACAGTACGGCGATTACGACAGGACCAGACGGAGCCCGGACTCAATTCAAATTCGACAAGGATGGATACGCGAAGGAAATTAGCTTTCAAGGTGCCACATCAGGGGGACCAGGCACTACGGCCAATTTCAAACGTGAATTCGATACAAATGGATTATTGCAGAGGATAGTCTATCCGGAGGGAAACGAAGCGCGCTATAGCTACTTCACAAACAGTTCAAATCTTCGGTCCCGAGCTAATCTGGCCGAAGAAACCCACCTGCCTGGACCACGTGGCGGTCCTACGCTGGCAGCGACCTACTCCTATGACGAGCGTTATAATGTTCGCGACGGCAGCCAAAAAGATTTCAATTCGAACACGATCACTTACCAGGTGACACCTGACGGCCGCGATGTTCAGAGCATCACCTATCCCGGCGCTGGCACACACACGTTCAGTTTCAATGCATTTGGACAACTTGAAAAAGAAACCAACCCGGAAGGGATTGTGATCGATCCTGAATACAATCCAACGACCGGTTTTATTTCCACTCGGAATCTCGGCGGAACCCAGACTCGCTTTTTCTACGATGATAACTCTCACTCAGCGGCGCTGGGCATGCCAAATCGAGTGCAGCTTCCTGCCGGAGCGGAAATTACGTCGCACTATGACGATCGACTGCAGTTGACTGATTTCACTCGAGGGGATTTGCAGGAATTCCGCGGCTACGACACAAACGGTAATATCATCTATATCAAACGGAAAGTCGATGTGGGTGAGTTCTATGAGGAAACCCGCACCTATAGTCAATTTAATTTTCTTTCCTCAGTTACTGTCATGAACGTCGAAGTAGATGGTTTACTGCAAAATCTAACGATCTCGTATTCGCCGGATGCTGCCTGGCGGGTGGGATCTGTCCTGTATCCCGGCGGTGAGAAGCGATCGTTCTCATACAATCAGCTTGGCCACCTGACGCATATGGAAATCGGTCCGGCGGGTGGTCCCGGCTATTTCGAAGATTACGGTCGCGATCTTCATGGAAACCTGACTGAACTCAAACAGGGCGGAAAGGTTACGCGCGATTTTGGGTATGACGGGCACGATCGTCTCGTCGCCGTGACCAACAAAACCTCCCCGGGTGATGAGATAGTTTCCTTCACGTATCACGGTAACGGTGAGCGTAAGCGGATGATAATTACCGATCCAGTCTATGGAACCGTTGCGGACACCGATATCAGCGTAGTCGATGCTTTGGGTCGGCCTCTCCAGGAAAAGCGCGCAGGAACGCAGGTTTCGGCATCACTGGGTTATTCTTACAACTCAACTCTTCTTGAAATGGACGGACCTCGCGCAGGCGCCTTCACAAAGATCGCTCATGACACTGCCGGACGTCCCGATTTTTACCAGAACCTGTTGGCTTTGATCGACTATACAACTGACGGCAATGGCAATATCACGGATCTTTCTTCGAGCGAAGGTGGGCGAACTTATAACACACATTTTTTCTATAATGACTTGGACCATCTCGAACGCCATGAAGATCATGATCACAGCCCTGTTTTCAAATACGGTCCGCGAATCGATGGTCAGTTTACCACGATAACAGATGGAGTCGGCAACCAGGATGAACAAGGTTTTTCGCGCCTGGGTGAAAAAACCTCAGCCCGCATAGCTGACGGCGTTTCATTCCGGTACCAACATTCCAAGCAACGTTTGCCGACTTTTGCGGGTGACAGTGCCGCAGGCCACCAGTTTGAATATGATGGTACATTCCGGATGAAGTCGCAAAAATTGCGGAACGGAGCATCCGTTTTTTACGAAAATCCAGATGAACGCAATCTTCCTAAAAAGATTACTTTGCCAGGCGGCGATGTTACACAATTAACCTACGATCCGCAGGGGCGGATTCTGAGCCGGACGACCCCGTATCAAAACCAGCCATATAGCTCTGATTCCGCTTCGTTCGATGCCCTCGGAAGGCTCCGCCAAATTAAATATGGATCAGCCGCGCAGAATACCGCGACCTACGACTATGATTTGCTGGGTCCGCTTACGAAGGCCAGTTACAGCGAACCGCTCGGACCCTTCGCCGTCAGTTACAAGATCTACGAAGATGGCACTGTTAAGTCGGTCGACTATTCGGCGCCAGATGCGGTGACAGTCGACGAGGACCGGGAAAGTAGCGGGCGACTCACAAAAATTTCGAGCGGTGGAGTTATTTACGAAATCACCACGTTCGAAGGCGCCGAATTGCCTGGAGAAATCTCGTTGGGTGATGGACTTATTCTGGAAAAAAATCTGTATGACACACGCAAACGCCTGGTCGCACGACGATACAGCGGGCCCGGCGGAACGCTTCTGGCGGATATTCGAAATGGATATGATTTGGCGGACAATCATACGGCACGGCAGTTTATTCATCAAAACGGGCGCGCTGATCTGTTTACATTTGACAATGGTAACCGTTTAACCCGGGCCGACATTGGCGCCCGCCCCGTGATCAAGGACGCGGCCCCGCGAACTCTTGCTGGATATTCCAGCACGCAAAGTTTATTACCCGGTCTATTTGCGCGGACGTATGGATATGACGCGGGCGGATTCGACGAATTGCTGGGGGCAACCAACATCAATCCAAATGCACTTTTGCTGCCGTCACTTCCCCCGTTTGCAGGCTCGATCAGCGGGTTCGACGGATTTCTGTTCGCTGAACTCGTGGATGGCGCCGCGCGAACGCCTGACCCGCTTGGAAATACTGCGTCCACGACACTTCAAATCCGAAGCGCCGCGGGAAATGGCCCGACCCCGGTTCCTGCACTCCTAAAGTACAATGGTTTGTCTCAATTGGTACAGGTCAAACGGAATGATGGCATTACCGTTGAATATGAGCATCAGCCCGGCTACCTGTTGCATCACCGACGTGTGTTGCAAGGCGTCTCCGTAATCGATGACAGCGCACTGGTTTACGACCGCGGGCGGTTGATCGAAGAATATACCTCTTCCAGTGGATCGAGCCAACTCCGCGCACGCTATTATTATGCGGATGAGGACAGTCCCGTGGCGGCTGACTTGCGTGATGCGAATGGTTTGCTTCAGCGTTTTTATTACCTTAAAGACGAACAGGATTCGGTTATCGGAATCGCAAATGCGAATGGGCAGGTCATCGAGCGTATCCAATACGATCCTTTCGGACAGCCTGCCATAGAAGGGCAGGATACAAAGCCTCCCCGTATTCTCTCCGTTGTAAACGGGATCAACAACGAGCTAATTATACAATTTAGCGAGCGCATTATGCCCCCGCTCGCACGCAGCACATTCAATACGAATTTCGAGAACCTAACTGTTGATTTGGTTGGTGCGTTTACAGTCAATACGGCGAACGCAGTTATCGATGGTACAACGATATATGATGAGGCGAATTCGGGAGCTGTAGAGTTCGGTGCTCTGATCCGATTTATCCCAACGATTTCTTTACCGGTAAAGTTTACTCTGCAGCTTAAGGCCGGCGCGCTTGTGGACGAATGGGGCAATTCGAACCTTACCCAATTAATTACGGTCACCAACAGCGGCGTGCCGGGAACGCTGCTTTTTCAGGACCCGGCCGGGCCCGGTTCGACCGCTGCTCCCCGCCTGGCGAGAAGCAGAATCGGAAATCCGTTTTTATTCCACGGCCAATATTTTGATTACGATTCGGGGTTGCTCTATTTGCGCGCCAGATTCTATGATCCGTATACCGGTCTTTTTCTACAGCCAGATCCCATGGGGTACGATGGAAGTGTGAATTTATACGCTGGATTCGGCCATAACCCAGTCTCCCTTCGTGATCCATCTGGACTCCTTCCAGGACCACGGCGTCCGTCAGCGAACGGCGGAAGCGCCCGAATTGTGCGGGATGAGCTTACTCCGCATCTCACGATTCGAGGTCAAAATGTTCGACGGCTATCTAGCGGAGAAGCAACTTCAGTTCAACACGCGCCGGTAACGCAACGGCCCCAGATGACTGAGATTCTAAAAACGCGGCATGGATCCAGTCCCATGCAAGCTCGAGCTTCAGAGGTCGCCGCACCCGACAATCTGGACCTTTTTGTCGATCCTCCGTCCAGTTTAGCTGTAAAGCCTGCTCGTGTTCCAGGGGCACGGCGTGCGGCTTCGGAACGATTTATTGCCGAAGCGGAATCCGCTATTCAAGCCGAGTACGCCAAGGATTCCGCCAAGCTTGACGAATTGCTCGTAACAAAAGAGTGGGTCCGCTACGCCGGCCGAACCATGGGCGTCGCGCGTGGCTCCAACGGCCGTCCACAGGCTTTTTATGGCACGTCAGCAGTAAATAGCGGTGCGAACGGATTCAAAAAGGGTCAAACCCTTCCTTTTGATGGCGTTGATAATGC
>JAQGOX010000538.1 GCA_028293365.1 Verrucomicrobiales bacterium
ATGATTTATGAAATCCCCAACCTCTCCTGATCTCATTCTATTTAACGGTCGAATCACAACACTCGATCCCAAACATCCCGAAGCAACCTCGCTGGCCGTGAAAGACGGCCGCATCCTCTCTGTGGACGATGCGGAACAGCACAGGCGTGAGCCTGCCACCGTTGCAATTGACCTGAACGGTCGGCGGGTAATCCCGGGCCTCAACGACTCGCACCTTCACGTCATTCGCGGCGGTCTCAACTATAACATGGAACTCCGCTGGGACGGCGTACCTTCGCTGGCCGACGCTCTCCGGATGCTCAAAGACCAAGCTCAACGAACGCCGCCGGGCCAATGGGTCCGCGTGGTGGGCGGCTGGAGCGAGTTTCAGTTTGAGGAACGCCGGATGCCAAGCTTGGACGAAATTAATGCTGCCGCACCCGACACTCCGGCTTTTATCCTCCACCTCTACTGCCGCGCCCTGCTGAACAAGGCCGCGTTGCGCGCGTGCGGTTACACGAAGGACACGCCCAATCCGCCCGGTGGGGAAATTCAGCGCGACGGCAAAGGTAATCCTACAGGCCTGCTCATCGCCCGGCCGAATGCCACAATCCTTTATGCCACACTAGCCAAAGGACCCAAGCTGCCGCCCGAGCATCAAATGAACTCTACGCGCCACTTCATGCGCGAACTTAACCGGCTCGGTTTGACGAGCGTCATTGACGCCGGAGGTGGGTTCCAGAACTACCCGGAGGACTACGCTGTCATCGAGGAACTGCACAAACGCGGGGAGATGACGTTGCGCATCGCTTACAATCTTTTCACCCAGAAACCAAAGCAGGAGAAGGAGGACTTCGCTCGCTGGATCAAAATGACTGGGCCAGGCAAGGGCGACGATTTCTTCCGCTGCAATGGCGCAGGCGAAATGCTCGTGTTTTCCGCTGCTGATTTTGAAGACTTTCTGGAACCGCGGCCTGATCTTCCCGTTCCACTGGAGGGCGAGTTGAAAGAGGTTGTGGCGCTCCTGGCGGCAAACAAATGGCCGTTCCGGCTGCACGCAACGTACGACGAAAGTATCACGCGATTCCTAAACGTATTCGAGGAGGTGAACCGCACCGTGCCGTTCAAAGGGTTGAACTGGTTTTTCGATCATTGCGAAACAATTTCCAACCGCAACCTGGAACGCGTTAAAGCTCTCGGCGGCGGCATCGCGATTCAGCATCGCATGGCGTATCAGGGCGAGTGCTTCATAAATCGCTACGGCAAGAAGGCTGCCTCGCGCACGCCGCCAGTGCGGAGAATGCTGGAGCTTGGAATTTCTGTAGGCGCCGGGACGGATGCCACACGCGTGGCCAGTTACAATCCGTGGGTTTCGCTCTACTGGCTCGTGACGGGCAAAACCGTTGGTGGTGTCTCAATGTATCCTGATAAGAATTGTCTCAGCCGCGAGGAGGCACTGCGGCTCTACACGCAAGGCAGCAGTTGGTTTAGCAGCGAGAGCGGGACAAAGGGTGCGATTGCTCCCGGTCAATTGGCCGACTTCGTTGCTCTCACCGACGATTACTTCTCCGTTCCAGAAGAGGAAATCAAGGGGATCGAGTCCGTCTTCACGGTCGTGGGTGGAAAGATCGTTCACGCGACGGATGAATTCGCCACTCATGCGCCGCCGCCTATTCCTGTGTTGCCCGAATGGTCGCCGGTGAAAGTGTTTGGTGGCTATGGTGCGCCGCTCGACGTGCGCAAGGCCGCACGAGCCGGTGTTCCTGTGCACCAGCATAACGCCGAGTGTCATCAACACGGCTGCGCCCATGCCTCGCATCAATTACTCGCCGGTATTGAAGAAGCGCACAGTCGTTTCGCCGGATTCTTCGGCCTGGGTTGCGACTGCTTCGCCTTCTGATGGGGAGAAACCGATTATGTTGAACAAGGTGTCAAAGAAATCCTCCTGCATCCACGGGCTGCAGAAACTGGAAGGCGGACAAAGGAGGCGATTTGAACATGGCTATAATCACTGAAATTGTCGGCGGTCGGGAATTGGAGGAAATGTTCTACGGCGCGGACACAAGTGGCCGTCCTATCAAATGCATTCCTGACCTCATTCGCAAACGTGCCTACCAGCTCTTCGAAGCCAGAGGCCGGCGGCAGGGCCACGAAATCGATGACTGGCTGCAAGCTGAGCGTGAAATCAAACTTCACTTGGGTCTCTAAAGGCGACCGCAATTCATGAGACCACCCATTTTTTATGAAAATGAAACTTCACGAAACCAGAAACGACCTTAAGGAGAAGACTCGCCGCGCGATCATAAACTTGCTGAATCAGCAACTCGCTTGCGTGATTGACCTGGGTCTGCAAGCGAAGCAGGCCCATTGGAATGTGAAAGGCCCGCACTTCATCGGCTTGCACGAACTGTTCGACAAGGTTGCCGAAGAACTCGAAGAATTCAGCGACGGCATCGCGGAGCGCGCCGTTGAACTCGGCGGGATTGCACTCGGCACAATTCAGGTCGTTTCAAAAAACTCGTGCCTCGAGGCTTACCCGTTGAGTCTTGTGTCCGGACGTGAACACATTTCAGCTTTATCTGGCGCGTTGGCGAAGTTCGGCGCAGGGGCGCGTGAAGCCATTGATAGTGCGGTTAAAGTCGGTGACGCCGACACAGCCGATCTATTCACTGAAGTTTCGCGCGGCGTAGACAAACTGCTGTGGATGATTGAGGCTCATCTCCAAGCGCAGGACTGAATTGTGGAGCCTGACTCAAACGCGATAGAAAATCCGTGCAGACGCCCCCGCGGTGCTCGTGAGCTGTGGTGGTTCGCGGCGAGTCTGACGGTTGGCGGTTGATATTCATCCCGAGATCAACCTGGCCCTTCGCCGAAACGTGAACTTGACGCTGAACTGGGACTGCTTTTGGAGAGAGAGCATCCGCGACGGTGTTTATGGCCCCGCAGTGAACATCCTTCAGTCCGGCAAAACCAGTGACGCTCGATACGTTGGCCACCAGGTCGAGGCGATGCTGGAATAGCGATTAGGCCGGCATTTCACCTTGACCGCTGATTATGCGCATTTTTTCCCCGGCGATTTTTAGAAACAGACAACCCCGGGCAAAGACGTGGACTACTTCTCCACTTGGCTCACCTTCCGATTTTAAACTTGCAACCTGGCCTATCCGCTCCATTCAAACCTGTCTTCCCTTTGTTGGGACCTAAGAGTCGCTCGAACGAGGGAGTCGAAAACCCGCCGCAGGTTCTATAGAAGATTGCCCTCCCATCCGGTAAATCATTCTTGTGAATGGAATTTATTCAAGCTCGGCCTGCGGCGGGGCGCGACGAGGAGATTGGCATGACATAAGTGCTGCTCATCAGATCGTCGCACATGTGGGTGGCATGATGCGCGCCGTCATCCGGCACCGCCCAATCAATTGGACGTTTCACTGGCGAGGCATTTGTCGCGCCATTAACCCAAGCCTGCCTCCCTCCAAAGGGCAGGAAAAACTCTGGCACAAGCACAATAGTTCTTAACACGCCTAGGCCCTAAGGTTTTTAAAGATCATGAAATCTATTACTATGATAGACACGCCTATTTTAAATCCGACCAGGTTGCGACTTTCTCCAAACGGGTTAGCAGCAAAAGCGAGGAACCCGCGTCGTCGGCCGAGATTATTCATTCCGGTGCACGCATTGCAGGCTGCCGATTTCTCAGTGGCAATACGACTCACCAAATCCCCGGAAAACGAAATGCAGCGAAGCAGTGTCAGGCTCTTTCGTCTTTAGCGAAAGGGAAAGCGTTTGGATACCCGGCTATAATGACGATCGCCTGCCAGGATCCCTCTAACCATTTTAAGCGGCTGTCAGAGGAGGTTAAATGAAGAACATTCGGCTCTATTGGGGACTTGCCAAGCCTCGAATTCTTTCGCTGGTGCTGGTAACGACGACGTTTGGTTTTCTTCTTGGTGCCCGCGGCTTCGATTCTGCCATTCGTCTTTGTCTCACGTTGCTGGGGGTAGCGTGCTCTACGGGTGGTGCCGCGATGTTGAACAATTACCTGGAGCGAGATCTGGATGGAAAGATGCTGCGAAGCCGCGACCGAGCTTTGCCCGCAGGACTCATTAAGCCTCATCGCGCGTTGACTTTGGGAGTTGGCCTCGTCCTTTTCAGGGTGCTCTTGCTCGCATGGAAAGTCAGTCTCCTGATCGGCTTCCTGGTACTGCTCGCCGGGTTCCTCTACGTTCTGGTTTACACGCCGCTAAAGCGAATCACCTGGGTAAACGCGTCATTCGGGGCAATCCCGGGCGCTATTCCACCCATGGCGGGCTGGGTCGCTGCGACAGACAGGCTCGATCCGTGCGCATGGGTTCTGTTTGCTATTCTGTTTGCCTGGCAACATTCACACTTCTATGCGATTGCCTGGATCTTTCGCGGGGACTACCGCGCAGCGGGCTTTAAAATGTTGTCAGTCGTCGATCCAAGTGGCAAACGCATGTTTCGCCATACGATCGCATTCTCAATTCTGTTGCTCGCGGTTTCACTGCTGCCGAGTGTCGTCGGCGTGACCGGGAGGCCGTATTGCTGGGGAGCGTTGTTGAGTGGCACGCTCATGCTTGTGCCTGC
Organism: Verrucomicrobiales bacterium; assembly: GCA_028293365.1. GTDB lineage: Bacteria > Verrucomicrobiota > Verrucomicrobiia > Limisphaerales > SXQI01 > JAQGOX01. Next base: position 4,585 of record JAQGOX010000538.1, read on the forward strand.
CATCCGCTTTGAGCGCGAACAAGAGCTGGCGGATGCGCGTCGTCTTCTGAAGGCCCGTCCTATATCTTCCACGGCTGTTGCTTCTTATAACGCTGGATACTTGCCTGCGAGACTATGATAGCCGCCCTCCTTGTGCTCACAGTCGGTCTCTTCTTCTTCGGTTGGCTTTGGAGTGACCAGCCGAGCAGTCGCGTTTCGCAATAAACCAGTGCTGCGCACGCCACACCGAAGGAAATAGTCATGCCTCAGGTCAATTCTCCGACTACCGCCGATGAGTTAACCAAGGATGATTACATTTTCCTCCGTGAGGAAATGCGGCATGAAGACAACCTGATCAACGCCAGAGTTTCCTGGCTCGTCAATTCCCAATCATTCCTATTCGGCGCGTTTGCAATCACCCTGAATGGCAGCGCCCAATCCAAATTCCCCATGTACGCAAGACTGAACGTGATCCTGGTGACTCGGCTGCCAGTGGCGGGAATCCTGGCGGTGGCAGCGAGTTACCTGACTATCTGGGCTGCCATTCTGCACTTCAGAAAAGTTCGCCGCCTGGCAAGGGGCAAGTCTGCGTCACGTCTGCCGCCGCTTCATGGTGAGGTCTTCATCGGGCGGATGGGGTTGTCTGGAGCGCTCCTTATCCCGATCATTTTCCCGGCTGTGTGGTTTGCGATTATCATCGAAGCTTGGTTTGAGCACTGAGATTGGCGGCCGCCTGGAGCCGACGAAGTGCCCGGTTCTGCTAACGTCTCACGCCATCTGCACCAAACCGCGGCGCGCCGCCGCCTGCACGGCGGAGGTTCTGGTTGCAGTGCCTAGCTTGTCCAGCAAGCTCTCGACGTGCGTTTTAACCGTGCCTTCCGAGATGAAAAGCTGAACTCCTATCTCCTTATTGCTCTTGCCGGCAGCCACCGCCTTTAGAACTTCCAGTTCCCTCGGACTTAGCTGAGGTTTTTGCATCCGGTCCACGAGTTTCTGTGCGATTTGGGGCGGCAAATAGACATCGCCGTTAAAGACTCGCCGAATAGCATCGACCAGGATTTGTTGGGAGCAGTCCTTTAGCAAATACGCCCGCGCCCCAGCTTTCACTGAGCGTTGAATGTCCTCCTCGTTCTCGAAGGTAGTCATCACGATGACCTTGGTTTCGAGCTTTAATTCGTTCAAAGCCATTAAGACTTCAATGCCATTCATCTGCGGCATTCGAAGATCGAGCAGCGCGATATCCGGTCGGTGTTGCTTAATTAGCGCCAAAACCTCCGCGCCGTCATTTGCCTCACCTATCACTTTTAGGTCGCGCTGTTGCTTGAGGTTGGCAACAACGCCTTCTCGCACGATGGGATGATCGTCGGCAACCACGATTTGAATCCTGGCCTTTTTTATCGACGAACTTTTTCTCATGCTTTCGGCCTGGTCCGAATTGGATCTTTGGCAAGTCATATCTCCACCGTACATTCAGCCAGATGGCGTTCAACTACTCTTTGGGGGTAGATCCCCTTTCATCCTCTATTCGAACTCTTGCCCCTCCGTCGTCCAGAGCGATGCGCAAACTATCAAAAGAGAGAGAGTTCATTTTATATTGGGTAACACGGCGAGCCACTTTTGAACCTCCGCGATGTCTGAGCCATTGCTCAAGGCGTTCGTCGCTGACGTCGCCCGCAGCGCGTGCGGCCCCAACCGAGGTCTTCCCCTTGGCCGGGAGCGGCTATCGTATGATCTGCGAGAATTTCGAATGGTTCAATGACTCACCCGTGGAGTTGCCGGTTCGCTCCCGACAGAACCCGCTCCCGCCAATTGGACGTGGAACGGGGCTAGCGCAAAGCTTGCCGAGCCACATCCATCACGTTGCTGCTTCGCACAGCCTTCCGACATGGACGTTGGTGTGCAGAATCATTGCACCAGAGTTCAGAAGGAAAACGGTCGCCACGACGCATGGCCATTGTGATCTCTTTGGAAACATGGGCGCAAG
>JAQGOX010000539.1 GCA_028293365.1 Verrucomicrobiales bacterium
TGCAACGCCCCATCGCACAGAATGATTTTCAGTCCTGAATCGGCAATCATGAAAGCGATTCGGTCCGGTGGATATCCCGGATCCAGCGGCACATAAGCACCGCCGGCTTTCAAAACCGCGAGCTGACTTACAACCATCGCCAGGGAACGTTCACAGTGTATTCCGACAAGTGTGTCGGGGCCAACATTGTAATCCTGCAACTGACCAGCGAGGTGATCGGCTAGCGCGTTCAGGTCTTTGTAACTCAGATTTTGATTCTCAAAAACCAGGGCTGCAGCCGCAGGAGTTCGTATCGCCTGCTGCTCAAACATTTGATGCATCCGCAGATCCGATCCTGTGGCTTGAGTCTGATTCCAGCGAACGAGCAGTTTTTCCCGTTCCTTATGGGGCAGAACGTCCTGGTCTTCATAACGACCATCCGGATCGGCCGCCATCGCCTTCAGAATATTGACGTAGTAATCGCAGATCAGAGCGATTTGTTCTTCGCAAAACTCATTCGGGTTGTAATCAAAATGCATCTGCAATTCGGCTGCCGCAGCGTCCACCATAAAGGTGGTGAAGAAGTTGAAATTGTTCGCCTCGAAATAATGATCCTCCAGAAAGCTTTGTTCCTTATAGCCTGGCAAATCGCGATAAACGTGGAATTGAACGAAATCAAACGTGGTTTCAAAGAGCGATTTGCCTCCGGCGATCTGCTGGATTTCCGATAATGGACAGCGACGGTTGGGAATTAATTCCTGCTCATTTTCGAACGTGGCCCGGATCAAGTCGCGCCATGTGCCTCCCTGAAGATTTACGCGCAGGGGAATCGTATTGAGGAATAGGCCGATCAGCTTTTCTCCGTCGAGGCATTGAGGCCGCCCGTTGGCCACAAGTCCGGTGATGATATCCGTTTGCCCAGTCAGCGCATTCATCACGCGGCAGTGCGCTGCCAGCAAAACGGTTCGGATGGGTAGCCCAACGGCGTTAGCCAGATCCTTTAATGAAGCAAAAACTTCCTTCGCAATAAAAATTTCCGGACCACGGACTTGTTCGCGTCCTCCTTTACAAAGTTTGGAGGGCCACCTGGGTAATGCATGTATCGTCGGGTTTTCCATCTTTCGAGCCCAATACTCACGCACTTCCGGCGAGTGAATCGCCTTTTGCTCGAAACGGACGAAATCACGGTAGGTCACCCGTGGCGCCGGAAGGTTCAACTCGGTTCCGTTGACTTCGGCCACGTAGTCCTGAAAAAGTTCAGTCAACATTGCCGCGAGACTCCAGCCGTCCATGATCACATGGTGGAAGCTGACGATAAACTGAAAGGTGGTGTCGGTGTAGCGCTGGACATGGAGACGCATTAACGGCGCCACGCTCCAGTCGAAGCGATGTCGTTTTTCGACTTCGACCCAATTGACCAGCTTCGCCTTCTGTTCCGCCGCTGGGAGATTTCGCAAATCTTCCGTGCTAAATGGGACAGTGACTGATTCGTGCAGAAGTTGCAGCGGTTCACTAAAATTCTGCAGATCGAGGGATGTACGAAAAATGCCATGCCGTTGCGCCAGGCGCGCGATTGCATTCGCTAGGATTGCTTCGTCGAAGGGAACGGTTAGCCGGAAACTGAAAACGTCATGAAAAACGGCTGAGAGCGGGTCGTAATCACTGTGAAAGACCATGCCGCTCTGCAGTTTGGCCGCGGGATAGGCGTCTTCGATTCCGGCCGGAATTTTGGAACGATCCGCTTCCGAAATGAGTTCAAATGGGGTGCTGGTCTCCGGAAGTTCATCTTCGGATTCCGCATCCAGGTTTTGGACCAATTCCGCGATGGTTGGCTGTTGGAAGAGTTTTTGCAGGGAAAAGTGCAGGCCTTCCCTCTGTGCTTTCGCCAATACCTGAATGCTTCGAATGGAATCGCCTCCCAATTCGAAAAAATTATCGTGCACGCCCACTTCAGCGATTTCCAAAACCTCCTGCCAAATGGAGGCCAGTCTCTGTTCCTCGGCCGAGGTTGGAGGCACAAATTCTGTCTTCAGGCCGGATCGGGTATTTTCCGGAACAGGCAGCGCCTTCCTATCGACCTTGCCGTTAACCGTGAGCGGCAAGGCCGGCATCGTGACAAACCGGGCCGGAACCATATAGTTTGGCATCCGCGTTCCCAGATATTGGCGCAGTTGCTCCACCGAAAGCTCTTCGTTTTTATAAACGACGTAAGCGATTAACCGTTTATCACTCGAGATTCCGTCGCAGATAACAGCGCTTTCGCGCACGGCCAGATGACTGTTGATTCCGGTTTCAATCTCACCGAGTTCGATTCTGAAACCGCGGATTTTTACCTGGTGATCGATTCGTCCGAGGTATTCCAGTTCGCCATTCGGAAGGTACTGCGCAAGATCTCCGGAGCGATAAAGTCGCGCATCCGGATCCGTTTCAAACGGATCGGCGATAAATTTTTGAGCGGTAAGTTCCGGGCGACCTAAATATCCGCGAGCGACTCCGGCTCCGCCCACACAAATCTCTCCAGGAGTGCCGACCGATACTTCCTTCAAATCCTCATCGAGCAAATGCAAAGTCAAATCAGGTATCGGCTCGCCAATAACGCTTCCCAATCCCTCTTCGACGTCTCTCAGTTTGATAGGCCGGTAAGTAACATGCACGGTCGTCTCCGTGATGCCGTACATGTTCACCAATTCCGGCATTTCATCTCCGTGCCGGGCAAACCAGGGTCTGAGACTTTGCAATTCCAGGGCTTCTCCACCAAATATTACATAGCGCAAACTCAGCGCCTGCTTTTCCGCGGCCGATTCTTCAGCCCAAATGAGTTGCCGAAAGGCTGATGGGGTTTGGTTGAGAACGGTCACACGTTCTTTGGAAAGAAGCTGATAAAACGCCTCCGGTGCACGCGCAACCAGATATGGAACAACGACGACCCTGCCTCCATAAAACAGCGCACCCCAGAGTTCCCAAACGGAAAAATCAAAAGCGAAGGAATGGAACAGCGTCCAGACATCGTTTTCATCGAATTCGTACCATCGGTCCGTCGCTGAAAACAGGCGCATGACGTTGTGGTGCGTCACGACCACACCCTTCGGCTTTCCGGTCGATCCCGATGTATAAATGACGTAGGCGGCGTTCGATGCCTCTTGCGCTACATTCAAATTGGCATCGTTGAGATCCGCTTCCGCACCCCAATCACAGTCGAGGCAGATTGCCGCTCCATGATAGGTGAGTAATTTAGCGCGCAAATGGCTCTCTGTTATAAGAACCTTTGCTTTCGCGTCCTCCAACATGAATTCGATTCGATCCTGCGGGTAGGCCAGATCGATCGGAAGGTAACTGCCGCCTGCTTTCAATATTGCCAGAATTGCCACTACCGTTTGAACGGAGCGCTCGGTATATAATCCCACCAGCGATTCCGCTTCGACTCCGTTTTGGCGCAATAGGTGGGCGAGCTGGTTTGCACGGGAATTAAGTTCTCCGTACGTCAGGCGTTCGGAATCGCAGATGACGGCTACATTCTTCGGGCGAATTGCGGCCTGCCGTTCCACCATTTGATGAATAAGATTCCCGTGTGAAAAGTAATCGGTCCGGTCAAAACTTGCTGACAATGAAGGCTTTGCAGGCCGGGATCCACGGGCCACTTCTGGAGCAGGGGGAGTATAATTCATGACTGACCGTTGATTATTTATTTCAATGCGCTAATCTGCGTCGTCTAGTTTGAGTACCGCCGACCGATTTCTGTATCCCCGAGATTAAGGGGTGAGCGGCTCCGCTTGAATCAGGCCAAGCCTTGAATAAACAGTCAGGCGGCAGTCTGATCGTGGTCAGGTGTTTTCCCCAGTGTGCCGGGGACCGATTATATTTGCGATGAGAACACAGGCTATCCCTGAGGACGGGATGTACTTTTCCACCGACTGGGAAAAGAAGTTCCAGCCCGAGGAATGATCATAGCTTTTGGCCAGCTCGCTGACACCGGCTTTCCCTTTGGCATCTCCCCACGTTGCCATCACCTCGCAACCAAGCATTGGTCCGATTGTTCATTATCGGTCTTTAGCGGACTCTGGGACGATGACGCGAGAACGGTTTTCGACCTCAACCCGAATCACATCCGGCTTAATGCTAATAGCTGCGGCGTGCACCCTGGGAATGAGCGAGTTAGGCGCACAGCCTGCCGC
>JAQGOX010000590.1 GCA_028293365.1 Verrucomicrobiales bacterium
CAAACTCACACCAGGCGTGCTCCTATGAAATCGGCCAGTTAAAAACTCTCGAATTGCGCGCCAAGGCGAAAAAAAGCCTTGGCGACAAGTTTTCCATCAAGGAATTCCACAATGTCATACTCCGGACGGGCGGAGTTCCTCTCGTCGTCCTGGAACTGGTCGTGGACGATTATATACAAAGTCAGAAATAACTGGAGGGATCTCCCCGGATTGAAACGAGGCCATCCTTTCAAGGTTCATTACGCTGCTTGCGGTCATGATGATCTTTTGCCCAATCCTTTAGTTTTTGGGCGGCGTTCTCGATTTCAAATTGGTCGCGTTGGGTGGTGAAGAAGTTTTTCAAGGTCTGAATATCAGGCGCATCTTTTAACAAGTGAGCAAACCCTTCGTCATCGCGTTGAGGAGTGCCCGAACATAGGCGTGCCAGTCCGGTTTCAATTTCTGATTCTTTGCCAGCAAGTTGAAATGCCTGATAATAATCCGACAGCGTGAATCCGTGATCTCTCATCAGAATGTATAAATCAAACCAATCTCGAGATTTGGACCTTTTGGCTGAAACGAGGCATTTCGTTCGAAAGATTTCATTGAGCGAAGCAACTCTTAAAGGTGATTCCACGGTGCTATCAAGAACCCGGAGGAATGCACGATCCGGAGCGAAGAATGAGACTTTTACTTCCTCGTTTACCAAATAATCCTGTTGATAGTCGCGCAGGTTTAACCCTCCTGATTCGAAGCCTTCCAAAGCCGCAGGATTGTCATTGGGCATGAACTCGAATGCAGACTGTGTCGCAATTCTCATCAAAGGCTCAAGGTTCGGCAAAGTTTCAGCATGGAAGACAAAATCCAAATCTTCGCTGAGACGGTGTTGAATTCGCAACGCCAGCGCCGAGCCTCCGATCAGCAGAAAGCCTTTGAGGGAGGGCTGCTTTTCAAGAAAGTTCCAAAGCCGTTCAGTTTTGAGAGGAAGCAACTTCAAATCCTTTCCCAATGTTTCGCAGGATTCTTTCCACAGATAGGGCTGCAAATTGGGCCGCAGGCGTGTTTTCCTCTTTCAACAATTTCCATTCGTGTCGCAAACGATCCAAGCCAAATTCAAGAGCAATTTCTAAAAGCTGAAGATAGCGCGGTTTCAAAAGTGCTGCGCGAATGTAAACCTCATCACCTGCATTTGGATTTGACCAAACCAGCCCCGGGTGCTTTTCCCAAAATGTATGCTCCGTTAGCATTTTGTTATTCAGCGTCTTACTGTGATACGCTCCTAGCTTCGCCCAGAATTGGACGACGATCAACGATTTAGGGAATCAGTTTTCAATCCTGTTTTATCCCGAACGAACCGAATCATCATGGAAATATTACCGCAATACGATAATGTTCCCCTATGATAACCGCCTCCGCGTGCGGAGAAACGAAATGCACCTTTCGAGGCGACGTCTCCCCAGAACTCTGGATGGGGAATCCAGGCCGGCTATGACCTTGAAATCGCCCGCGAACGCGGTGAAACCAAGATCTTTCGCCGCTTCGGTCCTCCGGCATTTACGTCCGCGATGACCTGACTCCAGTTCAACGATAACCGGGTGGAACAGTCGCAGCCGGATTATGCTGTTTTTGGAAAGGCAATTTTGTAACATTTTGCCGCACATGGAATCGTCAGCTACGTATCTCGCCTGTTGCAGCAAATTAATCAAAACGGTCGAGGCCCAAATCCCCGCAATCCAACAGGCGGCCGATTGGTTCGCGCAGACGATTCTTTCGGGCCGCATGGTCCATTTGTTCGGATCCGGTCACAGCAGAATTTTGGTCGAGGAAATGTGGCCCCGTTACGGCTCATTTCCAGGCTTCAATCCGATTGTAGAACTGTCGCTCAGTTTTCATAATCTGGTGGTCGGCGCAAACGGACAACGACAGGCGATGTTTCTCGAAAACGTGAGCGGCCTCGCGGAAAGAATCTTGCGAAATTTTGATTTGTCACCGGTAGATTGCGCGCTGGTGGCCTCATCCAGTGGTTGCAATGTTGTTCCGATCGAAATGGCAGAATCCTTTCGGAAACAGAACGTTAAAGTCGTCGCCATCATCAGCCGTGCCCATTCCGAAGCTAGTCAGAGCCGGCACACGTCGGGAAAAAAGCTGCAGGATTTCGCGGATCTTGTTTTGGACACCGGTGCTCCGATTGGAGATGCGATGGTGAAACTGCCGGGCCTCGACACGCCAGTCGCACCTGGATCCACGGTGGGCGGTTGTTTATTGATCAATTCGTTAAAAGCAGAGGTGGCGGCACGCCTGGTCGCCGCCGGAAACCCGCCAAGAGTTCTGACTGCGGGGGCGTTGGTAGGAACGAAGCGCGCCACTGAATTGTTCGAACGTGCCTACGACGAACATGCACACCGTCTCTCCAAACTGTATGCGCAAGTCGGATGCGGGAGTCCGGAATAATTTATGAAAAAACGACCATTGCGAACGACTGTCATCGGCAGCTATCCATTTCCAGGCTGGCTCGAATTCGCCTGCCAGCATTTGAATCAATTTGGCACGAGCGATCGCAATGAACTCGTCGAAGATGCCGTGGCGGTTGCCATTCGCGACCAGGTTCAGGCAGGCCTCGACGTTATCACAGACGGCGAGCAAACACGTTTGGATTTTAATCTTTCCTTTTACGGATTCATCGAGGGATTGGAGTTGGAATCGGCTTCGCCTCGTCGTTTTGGACCGCCAGCACACGATCAAAGGGGCAAACACACGGTCATCGATGATCTGCGCGCTCCGCGCGGACTCGGAACAGTGGAAGATTTCCAGCGGCTGGTTCGACTTGCACCCGCCGGACTGACATTGAAAGCGAGCGTGCCCGGCCCTTATACGTTAAGTGGACGGTTGTTGCCCAACGCGCAATATCCGGATCGATATGCTTTGACGGAAGCGTTGCTTCCGATCGTGCGGGCCGAACTGGAAGCACTGGTCAACGCGGGTTGCCGCGAAATAACGGTTGATGAACCGTCGATGAGTTGCTACGCCCACAAAGAAAACACGACCCGTTTCGTTGAAATCTTTAATCGCACAGTTGAGCCAATCGTTGGCAGGTGTCACCTTTCAACCCATCTTTGCTTCGGTAATTACAAAGGCCGCGCCGTTGGGCTTCGCCACTATGCGCCGATGTTCCCTGCATTTCTGGATATGGCGGTCGACGAAATTCACCTTGAGATGGCTAGCCGCGAAATGGCCGAACTTGAAATAATTGAGCAGATTACCAAAACGAAGGATGCCGCGGTTGGGATTGTGGATGTGAAGAGTTATTACATCGAGACTCCGGAGGACATAGCCAGCCGGGTTCGAGCCTGCCTGAAATATGCGCCAACCGATCGGCTTTCCTTCGCACCGGATTGCGGATTAAGCCAGACCGCTCGCTGGGCCGCGAAAGAAAAGCTTAAAAGTCTTGTCGAGGGTGTCCGCGTCGTTCAACGCGAATTAAAAATCGAGTGCTGACGCTACGCGTAGCCGAAAACACGGCAGTAAGGCTCCAGTTTGGGCAATATTGGAGCAAGGTACTTTTCATAGGCGTGCCACCGCGCAACTGACCGATTGTAGACGGGGCGCGTTACATCCTGATAAGTCGGCGAGTACATCTGCTTTTTCCGGCTCTTTTCATAAAAGCGAATTTGCTCCTCATGCCACGAAAGTCCGAGAAATTCCGTCACCCTCCGACCTTCTTTCTCCATGTCGAAGACGACATCTTCATAACGGGTCTCGATTCCCGTGAACCCCGACCATTGGCGCACTGCGAGCCATACGTCCATCAAATCACCATAATGTTTGGCGAGCCGTTCGAAGCTCAGGAAATTCACGTTCACCGCGTTAAGCGGGATATTTTGGAAGTAGCAACTGATCACAACATCTCGTGGATCTCGTAGCGCGATGAGAACTTTCAATTCGGGAAACACGCGCAACCAAAGCGGAAGGCGCGCGGTCGGCGAAGGATTTTTATCCAGAAGCAGTTTGCCGGCTGCATCGCCATTGAGTTCCCGCTGGAGAGCTTCGATATAAAGGCGGCGGATTTTATTGATCCGGCCACTGGATAGGTCTTTGGACTTGTGGAATGCTGGTTGCAAACATTCGAGAAATGCTCCCGGCTCGTCGAGCGCTGCGACTTCCGGATGCGCGCCTATGATTTGCTCGATCAAGGTCGTACCGCTACGCGGATGCCCACCGAGAAAAGCGATTTTTGGGACTGTTTCACGCTTTCGCTCCGGAAAATAACCGGCCCAGATTTCGAGGATATTTTTCGGCAGATTGTTTGTAAACCGCCGTGCACTTTCAGCGCCCTGGTCGTACCCTCTAATCAGCAAATCCGTATCGGTTAACACTCGGACGATTTGCTTGGCCTCTCCTAAAAATTTCATCGCTTCGTCAAACCGATCCGTGCGATCCAGCACCTGAGCCAATTCATAGCGGCATGCGTAGCGAACAAAAGGGTGTTTCGGATTCGAAGCAATCAGGTCACGCAGGATTCGTTCGGCGACTTCGAGCTTTCCTTCACGGCGGTCAATGACCGCAGAAAAGTAGCGTGCTTGATCGTCGCGTGGGTCAATCGCCAGGCATTCTGCGATTGCTTCGCGAGCCTGATCGAGTTTGTGATTTTGCTCGCGCAAAACGGCGAGGCTGATCCTTGAATTGATACCGCGCGGGTCGGCAGCACGCGCCTGCTCGAAGCATTCGGTCGCTTTGTCTGGTTTGCGGAGCGCCTGATAACGGTGTCCGATCATACCAATGAGCTCCGCGTTGCGTGGATCGAGTTCGATCGCCTTGTGCCACGCGCTATCGGCAAGACTCATATCATGCAAAGCAGAAGCGGCGTTGCCATATTCGAACCAAAGCACAGCAACTCCGGGGCTATCGCGCGTCAACTTTTCATAAAGTGGCAAAGCTCGGGTAAAATCTTGGGCAAGCAGCGATTGCCGCGCCTCGTTCAGTTTGCTTTGGGAATCGACTCTATGTTTCAAGCAAACTGATTAACTCCGCGCTGAATTCAAGATGCGAGCAAAATTGGGTGAACTATTCCCTTCCAATTTAGCCACCGCCACCTCAGTCTCGTCGAATGAGGATTTCCGCCATTCTGAGCGGAAGTCCTCTGATTGCTCAGTCCGCTCAATCGGTCGAACAATCGCAAGGAGTTATTCTTATGAAAACGCAACACCCTCGTTCTTCCCGTCCGAACAAACGTGCCTTAAAAGTTGCATGCACCGTTTCAGCAGCCGCACTCATGCTTGGCGTCAGCCATGCTGCAACAGTCGGCTTCAACTTCCAGGTCAATTATTGTAGTGCAGCCTCCTATGCTGGGGCGCCAGTGACAGCTCCGGCGTTCGGTATTGATGTGACCAGTTGGGAAAGCCTAACCCAGATGGACACCGGCTACGGGTGTTCGGCTGATTATTATACACTCAATCAAGTCATCGACGGCACCAGTTCTGATGTCGGGCTCCATCCTTTGCCTCTCGGTTCGTTGAATATTACCTGGTCGGCATACACCGCCAATGCAAGCGGCTTTGGAGGCTACGACCGTAGCCCGCCTCATTATACGTACGGAGGTAACGGCCATCGTCCGGGCGAAGAAGAAGTTTACTGGGGATTTCTTCGAGACGGCGTAAACTTTGGTCCCGGATCGACGGGCGGTGATAATAATCAACCTGGTTACAACATTGATATAGTCGGATTAAAGAGCTTGTTTCCAAATTCGCCATATGTGGTCGAGCTGATCGCCTCAGGCGATTCCATAGCTGCTTTAACAAACGCCTTCGTTATTGATGCAGGGGCTTCCATTACCAATTCGGTAAGTTATCCGAATATCCCGACGCCGGGCGTAAATGGCGATACCGCATGGCCCCGGGGGGTTGGCGGTGGTTTGAGCACGGTAAGCGCCCCGGTCAACGGTGATCATTTGATTATCGCCGGGAATCGCGCTCAGCATGCGGGACCGGACGGTGATACCCCTGGATTTAACAACGCCAGCACTATCGCGGGCTTCATTATTACCGACAAACCGGTCGTCACAATGCCTCCCCAATCGGTTCTGGCGGTTCCCGGTGATGATGTAACCTTGCGCGCGATCGCCATCGGCGTTCCTCCATTGTCGCTGCAATGGCGTAAGGATGGTGTCGCCATTCCGGGTGCTACCAGTGCGACCTACGCACTTTCTAAAATAACCAATCTGCTACAGGGAGGCAGCTACGACCTTCTCGTTACGAACCTATACGGGTCTACGACGAGCAAAGTCTCGGTGGTTACAGTTGATAAACTCGACATGGCACCGCAACCGTTTGTAGTCGATTCCAAACCTTCAGGAATTAAAGTGGATGGTGAGCTTTTCGGCACAACTCGGCTCCTCTCAAGTCAGGACAGTGTAGGGACTAATCGGACGGGCGTTTTACAATTCTCATCCGCATCCCGATCTCAAATCGAAATCCCGGTTGATAGCCCGGACCTCAACACTGCCGAAGGTACCATCAGCTTCTGGATGCGTTCTTCCGGAACGAATACGACCGCTGGAAACGAAGGGGCGATGCTCTTCGATCGTCGTACCGGCTCCGGCCTTGTCATTGTGCAACACGACGACGGAAGCTTGTTTGTCCAGACGGCTCCCAAAGCGGTTAACGAAGTTTCTTCGTCCGGTACTGTCAGTGACGGACGCTGGCACCACGTTGCAGTCACGTACGACCAGTCTGATGGCGGATTAATTTCCATCTACATTGATGGCAAGCCGAACAATTCCAATCCGAACACGGGAACGTGGTCGTGGCCAGCGACACAGGAGATAGAATACGGGTTATCGGATGATACCTATTGGCGGCCGTACAATGGACTACTGGATGATTTGCGCGTTTACAATCGCGCTTTGACTGACGCAGAGGTGGCCTCTATCGCCGCCAGCGACGCACTGGTGGATCCGACAGCGCTAGCGCTACGACTCAACTTTGATGCTCCCGCAATTGCCGGTGTGAGAGTTGGCTGGAAATCGAGTGACGCAGTTTTGCAATCATCCAGCATTGTTACCGGTCCCTATACCGATGTTCCGGACGCCACTTCACCTTTCGTCATCGAGGCCGGAGCGGGAAATGTGTTCTACCGATATACCCACATTCCGGTTTCGATCCAGAGCAACCCATACGACATGTAAAAAGCTTCTCGCCCATCGTTTTTCATCGAAATGCGGCCTGGAATCCCAGGTCGCATTTTCTTTAAATTTAATCACGGAACTGACGGTTGGGCTGCCAACCCACGCTCAGTTTCCAAATTTTTGTTCCAAATAAGCGGCATGATAACGACCTCGAGTGGATTCACCGGTAGCTTCCTTCATTAACTCCGGCG
>JAQGOX010000592.1 GCA_028293365.1 Verrucomicrobiales bacterium
TTTGAAACGTTGGCACAGTGTAAATAAATCGAATTGGATGACGGTCGATCGCCTCTGCGACGGCTTCTTCGTTCACCCCGTCATCTTCCAAAGGAACCGTTACGTACTTCGGTTGATACGGATTGAAACTCTGAATGGCTCCGAGATAGGTGGGATCTTCCACGAGCACCGCATCTCCCGGGTTGATGAAGATCTTACCAAGCAAATCGAGACCCTGCTGCGAGCCATTAGTCAAGATCATCTCCTCGGGCGAACAGATTATGTTCTGCGTTTTGGCGAGCCAATCGCAAAGGTATCCCTTCAAGCCGGGATGTCCCTCGGTCACAAAATATTGCAAACTTCGTGCCCCGTCAGTCGCAAGCGCCTCTTCAAGCGCAGCTTTTACCTCCGGAATAGGGAAGGTGTCGGCTGAAGGCAACCCACCGGCAAAAGAGATGACGTTCGGCTGTGAGGCGACTTTGAGAATCTCGCGAATGATGGATGCCTTCATCCACTTGGTTCGCTCGGCAAACTGATAGGTGCTTTCCGTCATACAAACTTAAGATGGGGTAAAAAGAGCCTCGAATACAGAGGAAAAGATTGGAAAAAATGTTGTTCTTTCAATGCACGTCATGAATTGGCCGGCCGAGGAAGGATTGCAACCCCGCACGCGGCAGCTAAACATTGGAGGTATGAGATTTCAAACTGCGGTCTTCCTGGCATCCCTTTTTAGTTTGATCGCCGGAAGCGCGCGCCTTCATGCGGTGGATACGATTGTCGATGAGGTCAAAGTCCCTCCATATGTGCTTCCTGACCCTTTGACCTTTCAGGATGGTTCGAAAGTTCGCAATTCGGCAGATTGGCAGGACAAGCGGCGGCCCGAACTGCTCCGACTTTTCGAAAACGAGATTTATGGCAAAACCCTCGTCGGGCGTCCGCAAGCAATGCGTTTCGTGGTGCGAGAGGAAATAAAAGATGCGCGGGGCGGCGCTGCCACGCGACTGCGCGTCGGAATCTTGTTTGAAGGCAGAGAAACAGGACGCCAAATGGAGTTGCTGGTCTATCTGCCAAACAATTCCCGCGGGCGTATTCCGATTTTTCTTGGACTGAACTTCGATGGGAATTACACGACGACTGTCGAACCGGATCTGCCGGTTCCTCGACACTGGGCCAACGGCCTTTTTGTTAACCGGCTCAAGAACAATACTCCAAGTGAAGGCGGTCGCGGAATTCACCAGCATATGTGGCCCTTTGCTTACGCGATGGAGCACGGTTATGGAATTGCCACGATCGGCTATGGCGAGATTGAGCCGGATGCTCATGGCCACTGGAAAGACGGGCCTCGTGGTCTTGGTCCTGAACCGGGAGCAGGGGACTGGGGTACCATCGGTTCCTGGGCATGGGGGCTAAGCCGGGCGCTTGATTATCTGGAATCCAATCCAAGGGTGGACGCTCGTAACGTAATCGTGATCGGTTTTAGCCGCCTTGGCAAAGCCGCACTGTGGGCTGCGGCCCAGGACGAACGATTCGCCGCAGTTGTTTCCAATGAATCCGGCGCGGGCGGCATCGCATTGAGCAAACGCTTGTTTGGGGAAAGAGTAGATCATTTAACGCATTCTCTGGGCCACTGGTTCGCTCCGAATTTCTCAAAATATTCGGACAATGAAGAAGCACTTCCAATCGATCAACATGAGTTGGCTGCCCTCATCGCACCGCGCCCCCTTTTAATAATGAGCGGCACGACTGATCTTAATAGCGACCCGAAAGGCGAATTTCTCGGGGGCCTCGGTGCTTCTCCCGTTTACAAATTATTGGGGACCGATGGATGTTCAGCCAGTGACTGGCCGGGACCATCGGCGCTTGTCGATGGCACGATTGGTTATTTCCTCCGTCCCGGTGGTCACGATGTAACACTGGAGGATTGGCAGGCGATGATCGCTTTCGCCGATAAACACCTCGCGAAAGCTCACCGTTGAAGCTGTTTTTGCAGGTAGGATACCGTCTGACGCACAGTTGAATCCACTTCCATCCGATCTTTTACCAGGCGGCAGGCATGAAGGACCGTGCCGTGATCGCGACCGCCGAATGCTTCTCCAACCGTATTTAGCGAGCTTTCAGTAAGTTCCCGGGAGAGGAACATCGCGATTTGCCGCGGGAAGGCGATGTTTTCGGGACGGCGTTTGCTCGTCATATCCGCGAGGCGAATGTCGAAATGTTCCGCGACCTTTTTCTGAATGGACTCGATGTTGATCGAAAAACGGCCCTCTTCGTTTAATACATCCCGCAGCAAACTCTCTACAACATCGAGCGTTAGTTTTTTTCCAGTGAGTGCAGCGTATGAAGCCACCCGGATCAGAGCGCCTTCCAACCGGCGAATATTCGCGCGAATTCGCGCCGCCAGAAAGTTCAGAACCTCTTCGGGCAATTCCAGTCCCATTGATTTTTCTTTTTTCCGAAGAATAGCAACACGCGTTTCGATATCTGGAGGTTGCAAATCAGTGACCAGACCCCATTCGAACCGCGACACCAGTCGGTGTTCGAGATTTTGAATTTCACTTGCGGGGCGGTCGCAGGTGAGGACGATTTGTTTATGCGACTCGTGCAGCGCGTTAAAAGTGTGGAAAAATTCTTCCTGGATGCGCTCCTTGCCTGCCAAAAACTGAATGTCGTCGATCAGCAATACATCAGTCTGACGATACTTTTTTCGGAAGCGGACCAGTTGATTGTTCTGGATGCCATCAATGTATTCGTTGGTGAATTTTTCCGAAGAAACGTAGGACACGCGCGCACCTTTTTTATGCATCGTCACATATTGACCGATCGCATGCAGAAGGTGCGTTTTACCCAGCCCCACCCCTCCGTAGAGGAAAAGGGGATTGTAAGAACGCCCCGGGGCTTGTGCGACAGCAAGTGCCGCCGCATGTGCGAAATTATTATTATTTCCGACGACAAATGTATCGAACGTGTTTTTGGGATTAAACAAGTGATCGCCATTCTTGGCTGATTTTTCCGTCAGTCCCTCGATTTCCATCGGTTCGATTACAGGGGCCGCCGTTGCAATTTGGCGCACGCTAACCGCTTGCGGACCGCCCGCCTTAAATTCCACTGTTAATTGCCGGCCGCTGGAGTGCATCAACGCCGTTTGCAGCACATCCAAATAATTGTCTTTGAGCCAAACTTCACAAAAATCGTTCGCCACGAGCAAGGTGATTGAATCCTCCCGAAGGTCAGTTGCGCGAATAGATGCGAACCATAAATTGTATATATCGGAATTCAACAACGTCCGCAGCAACTCCTGAGCAGCTTTCCAAATTGATTCAGCCGAGGCCGGTATCGGACTGCCATCCGAGGAATACCGTGGCAGTCCATCCGATGTGAATTGTGCCGCCAGATCATTCGCTGCGGACGATGATTCGGAGTGACTTTGAGCCTTTTTAACGTTCGTTTCGAGGGATGATCGGCGTGTGGATGCGGTTGCAGCCATTGCCCCTTTACCGCCCTTTTCCACAGGTTTATTCACGATCTTTTCCTTACAAATTCGTAACATGCGTTTTAGCAGTTGGTTGCGCCAAAACTTCGAACGCTTTCGCTGGCAGCGGTTTCACACCGAAAGGGGCGGTTAAATGCGTTGTTTCAGGCGATGTAAATCGTTCGTTATCAATTCTTTGCGTGTTCGAAAGACTGCCGTTGTTATTTGTATTGTTCAATGTCATTGCCCTGCTGCTGCGGTAAAAACTGTGTCCAAGTTGTAGAGAAAGGATTTCTCTGTGACGAGGACAATATCGAATGACTTGTTAACGAGTTATTCACAGGTCGATTTTTATGAATTTAATTGGTCAATTGGCAAAAAAGGCACTCGTTTTCTTGAGTGCCTGCATCACGACCCGGTCAGGAAACAGTCGTTGCAAATCGAAAAAAACTGCGATGCTCTGTTAGTGCGACAAGATTAAAATTTTTCCGCCCGGGGCAGCTCAATTTAAAATCTCTTCGAGCGCGACTGCGCTGCTCGGAGCAACTATCTGTTTCTAAAAAAATTGTCGGATTCGAAAATATTCGTGGAAATTAATTTAGACGGCCTGATCGCCGGTTTCGTCGGTTCGAATGCGAATTGCATTTTCGATCGGCGAAATAAAAACTTTGCCATCGCCAATTTTTCCGGTTTTGGCGGCGCTAACGATCGCTCGAATCGCTGGCTCAACCTGCGCGTCGGCGAGAACGACCTCGATTTTGATTTTCGGCAGAAAATCGACGGTGTACTCACTGCCGCGATAAATTTCGGTATGTCCCTTTTGCCGTCCAAATCCTTTGACTTCGCTAATCGTCATTCCTTCAACGCCGACGCCTGCAAGCGCTTCTTTGACCTCTTCGAGTTTGAAGGGTTTAATTATGGCCTCAATTTTCTTCATTTAGTCCCGGTTTGAGTGGCGATATTAACAATCCGCTTTTGGGTGTAAACAGAATTTAAGAATGAAATTTTTTTCAAACTTTTGCGGCGTATCCGGGTCTTCTGCTTTTTTTTCACAAATCAGGGAAAACCTTCTTTACAAGTTAGAGCGGCTCGATAGGCTTCGAAACAAACATTGGAAGTATGCGTATCCCATTCACGATAGCGGCCTCTCTGACAGTCATTGGAATCTTTGCCTCGGGCTGTGCTGGTCCGGAACAAAAATTTGGACGCGGCGTCAATAATGTAACGGAATTTGCGCGCATGGGCGAGATTCGCAGATCGATGGAGCAGACCGCTCTTTGGGACGGAACTGACGCCGCATACACCACCGGTTTTATCCGCGGCGTGAATCGCAGTTTGGTCCGCACCGCTGTGGGGGCTTACGAGATTGTCACCGCGCCATTCCCCAGCTACGATCCCGTTTTTCTTCCTGAAGACCCCGTTTACCCCGATAGCTACGCGCCGAAATTATTGGCAGATCCGATGTTCTCTCCCGATTCAGTGCTCGGCTTCAGTGGTGGCGATGTTGCGCCGATGATTCCCGGGAGCCGCTTTCGAATTTTCGATTACTAAGTTGGACTTCTCCAACCGCGCCAACACTGTGTGTTGGCGCTTTTTTTATGCAGATAGAACGCCACTCGCCTTGTAAAGTTAACTTCATTCTTAATATTCTCGGGAAGCGCGCCGACGGATTTCACGAGTTGGAGACGCTTCTGTTTCCAATTCAATATTGCGATCGAATTGTTGCGACGCGATCCGGTTCAGGTATCCAATTGTCTTGCAGCGATCCTGCTCTTGCGACGGATTCAACGAACCTGGTTTATCGCGCCGCAATGGCATTCATAGAATTGACCGGTATCGGGGAGGGGATTGCAATTCATCTCGAAAAGCGAATTCCGATGGCGGCCGGCTTGGGAGGGGGAAGCGGTAACGCCGCCGCAACATTGCTTGCCTTAAATGACCTTTTTGACAAGCCCCTGGCGTCGGACGCATTTGCCGGTGTCGCTGCCGGGTTGGGAGGAGGAAGTGGTAACGCCGCCGCAACATTGCTTGCCCTGAATGACCTTTTTGACAAACCTCTGGCACTGGATGCATTTACGGGTGTCGCTTCCAGGCTTGGTTCCGATGTTCCCTTTTTTCTGCAAACCAAACC
>JAQGOX010000596.1 GCA_028293365.1 Verrucomicrobiales bacterium
CGGACGGGATAGCACCGGAAGACAAATTTTTATGAAGATCCAGCAAATGTTCTTTGAGAACTTCGAGATCCGTTCCCTGCGTGAGATAATCGGGATAATCATCAAAATTCCCGAGCCACTTATCGCCATCCCGCCAGAAGGTGTAACGAACAGATTGCATGCTCAGGAACTTAATTTTATCGGTCCGCGCGGTCAACGACCTCGTTTAAGCCGTTTTGTATCCGCATTTCGCGAGGTGGTTCGACATCCGGACTTTTTGACTGGCGGTGTTCAGGCGAATGACGGAAAAATGGTTGTACGTAATATTTCTGAATGGATTTGGGCTTTTTGCGAGGCGGGCTTGCAATCAGGTCGAGAGCAGCGTTAATTACGGCTGCGACGCCATGGCTGCACCTGATTTACATTCGCCCGAACATCCGAATTTTCCCAGGGACGCGACCAAACTTCAGGACCCGCATCGGCCACCCACTGATCATGAGCAATATATCCTGAATGTAGTGATGCGGTTTAAAACCTTGCCGAATTTTGAGGCGTTGCCGAAACCGACTTTGCAGGAGCGGGATGAGGCTCTGCGGCGATTGGATGAGTTGGAAAAGATGCCGAAAGATCCAATTTCCGACCAGGACGATCGGGTGCTCGCACTGGCGCTGATCATCGCCGATTATCCCTCGCTCTTTGGCCAAATGGGTTGCTATTTGGCTGCGCAGATTCTGGGTGCGGTCAAGACGATCGAAACCAGTGAGTTCCGGCGCGCATTCATTCGCGAATATATTCCAGCATTGCCTGGATTGCGGGATTACTTAAGGAGGCTGGCAACATTGCGCCGCCGGGGGAGGTCCGCCAAGTACGATCCAAATGCTGTGCCCCAGGTGTCCTGGGGTACTCCAGAACGGCGGGCGGCGGCGCGTGAACAAATGGAGTTGGTGCAAGGTTTGGCCGATTATTATCTGATGGAAAAATATTGGAGGATGCTCGAAATCGTTGGCAACTATCCCGATTTTTTCACGAAAGAGCAATTTGAGCAACTGACAGCAAATGCCGGTATCGAACAGACCTGGCGGGCTCATCTGGCAAAGGCGCGGGACGATTGGAATTATTATAAGACTGTCCTCAATAGCGGAACGGTCGTGCGGCAGGTGGTCGATTCCGCGATTGGAGTGTTGCGGGAGATAATCCGCACGACTTTTTCTGCCGAGCCCAGGCCAGGCGAGACGGGCTAGAAACCGAATGGCATCGGTGCGGTTGATCGTTTTCGCGAAGGCACCGATTCTCGGTGGCGTTAAGAACCGCATTGCGGCCTCGGTTGGAACTCATCGAGCACTGGAGATTTATCAGAGTTTACTCGGTCGAGTCTTCGCTAGTTTAGAATGTATTACCCATGTCGAAGTTCGAATAACACCGGACGATTCGTCGAAAGACTTTCAAATTCGTCATGGTCAATCCTGGAATTTCAAACCGCAGGGTGGGGGAGATTTGGGGACGAGATTGGCGTTGGCGTTAGCTGAAGCATTCGCGGCCAAAATGGAACGAGTGGTCATAATCGGCTCGGACTGCCCGGAGGTGCGCGAAGAGGATATTCACCTGGCCTGGAGCGCTCTGGAGATCAGCGACGTTGTCCTGGGGCCGGCCGTCGATGGAGGTTATTGGCTGATTGGTCTTCGAAAGCCGTGTCCAAATCTATTCGAGCAGATTGACTGGAGTTCCGATAAGGTTTTGCAACAAACGCTCGACCGCGCTGAAGCGAACGATTTGAGTGTCCATTTACTCCGGGAATTAAGCGACATCGATACAATCGAGGATTGGCAGCGCTACCTCGACCGCAAGCAGACTGGCTAAGTTTTGATCAGCGTCGGAGGCGCTTTTGATTCAGAGCGCGCGGCAAGGTAATCGGCCAGCACCATACGATTTTCGGGGAGCAGCGTGATTCGTGCCTGACCTTCGATGATTCGGTGAATTTCCAGAATCTCGAACATCGCCTCTGACACTTCAGAATCGCGACTGATCTCTTCCAGGACTGCGCCGACAATTTGCGGCCGCACGGCTCCTGCTTTGGCAAATTCGATTGCGGCTTCGCGCTCGGCAGTGCTGGCGATGATGCTGACCTGATTCGTTCCATCCTGCCGGATCGCGGCGGTTACTTGACGAAGGCGATTGACGACTTTGCTTTCAATCTGGCGAATCATTCCCTGATCGCGGAAATGAACTTTGCGAATGTAAACCGAGCCGAGCTTGTAACCCCATTCATGCGATTTTGGTGAGACTTCCAGACGGACGGTTTGACTCATCGAATGTCGGTTCACCAGCATGTCAGCGAGTGGAAGATTGCTCAGGCAGCGCACGGTTGAGTTGCTGACGTTTGCGCGCAAGGAACCGCGCGGATCGGTGTTCTTAAACAGGAAGGCGACTGGATCACTGATGTACATTTCATACCAAATGCCGATACCCATCGGCGCGCCTTCTTCAGAATTCACCGGTTGGCTGCGCAGATACTCCTGATCCAGGCGCATATCGATGATGTGACATTGGCCGAGCCAATTGATGATCAAGGCGCGCCAGCCAAGGCGTCCGAACAGGAAATAAAGTCCCGGCTCATCCAAAATAGCGATGACCTTTCCGAACAGGACATAGACATGGCAGTGGCGTTCCTGGACGACAGCATAGAGGCCGAGGACTCGAGCGAGCCCGAGGATCAGCGGGACCAAAATGAAAAACCCGACAAAACTGACGAAGGCGCTAAGGAAGAAATTAGTCATGTTTTGCCTCCAGGAAAACTTGTTGAGCTTGATTGAACAGGGAAAGGCGAACACTGCGAACGTAGGCGGGCATTGCGCCAGCACTTGTCTTCTTAAGCCCGGTCAATTGCGCTGCCAGGCGTCGGAGTGGTTCGACTTCGGCCTGCGCTTTCAAGGTTTCGATTTCGACTGCGCGCCGCGATTGCACGATCTTCTGATCGGCCGCCGCCTGGGCGAGGCTGATGTCGGAGGAAACTTGATTATGGGCCGTGTTAATAGCGGCCAAAGCGGATTCGACTTCGGCAGGCGGATCGATTCCGGTGATGAGTGAGGCGTCGAGGACCATACCGTAGCGGGCCGATGAAGATTGGCATTCGCGGTCCATATGTTCATTCAGGTCACGCAGATTCTTGCGGAGATCGTTGATGGAAATGCCGTGTGCCGAAGCATTATCCGCCATCGCTGCATCTGCGGCGGAAATTTCAGCTTCGGACATGTCGGGCCGCCGGGGCGCCTCGAACTTTGCGATGCGCTCACGAAGGACCGCGACAAAATATCCCATGACATGCGCGATTGGATTGCGAACGCCGAAAATGTAGGCGTAGAGATTTCGATCCGAGACGCGGTAGCGGATTTGGCCTGTCAAACCGGTGTTTAATTGATCCTTCGTCACCGCTTCGAGGATGCGTCCTCCCATGTTCGCGGTGGGATCTTCGGGATCGAACGCCATATTCAGAGTCGATGTGGCGACCGAGATTTTATAGATATGTTCCCAGGGCCATTTAAAGTAAGGCCCTCCCGGCATGATCACGCGGACCTGGGGGTAGGAATAACGTTCCTTTTCCTCCGGCGCGAGCGATTCCGAAATGGGATCGTCGAGGGTCGTGCTATTGCCGATGCGCTCCGCGCGGCCGAATATTGTTTTAACCCCGCGCTCATTCTGGTCGATCGTATAAATTCCGCCCGCCAAATACCGCAGTAGAAAGAATGCAACGAACCCCACTAGAATACCCGCGATGATGAACATACGACTGTTGTCCTACGCTGGCAGACTGACTCTGCCAAGCTTTAACTGCCGTTTTATCGTTATAAAGACAGGGCAAGTTTGGAATTCGTTTCTCGAGCCGGGTTTGCTACAATCAGCGCGGAGAGGCACGGTCGGAAATGATTTCATGACTCACAGCTAATAAATGTTTAACAGACCGGGCAGTGGGAAATCCAGAACTCGATGGCTGCTCTTGACGATCGTGTTTGGGCTCCTGTGTCTTAATAGCTGGGCGTGTTTCAGCCTCGTCGGATATGAGAGAAGCTTATCGGATTTGCTGGAGGGTCCGAGGCTTCCGCCGCTCCTTCTACTGTTTTTACGCTGGCATTTCATCTTTTTCATGCTGAGCCTTGTTTTCGCTGCACTGAGCTTTGCTATTCTTATGACAGAGTCGCTGCAGAGGTATCGTAAGCTGGTTGGGTTTCTACTCATCGCGATGATCGCTCAAGCCTTTATTCTTTATGCGTTGATTTTTATGCGAGTCCTATTGGTGCTTCGTGCTGGTTCTGGATGATGAGTCAGTGTGTGTCAGAGCGCCACCATGGCTTATTCGAGGAGCTTGCCGACCTCCCAAATACCTTCACCCCGCCGAGGTTCCAGTTGGATTGTTACGGAATCGGTTTTGCCAGCCTCCAACCGCAAAAGACCTTGGGGAACTCCTTGGACGACCCTGTCCCCGAATTTGTTGCCGTTCTTGATTGAGCCATTTCGGCAGTGCAATTCGTAAATGCGACGTTCGAGTGTAGTAAATTGGAATCGGCCCTTAATGTCAGTTCTCGCGTCCGCATTGAGATATTCGGGGATTTCGTTTCGCTTCAATTTTTCCGGTGTTGCGTAGAGATCGACTCCGGCCAGGGGTTTTCCGGTGGAATCGTTCAGAACGACGCCAGACAAAACAACACCCCGATTCAGAACGAATGTGAGGGGACTATCTTTTCGTGCGTCCATTCGGGCAGGACGAAAACCGTTCTGGCCTTCAATCTGAACACCGTAGGTGCCGCTGGCATCAAAATTTACTCCCGGAAATCGGAAGTCTCCGTTGCGATCAGTGACAATGCCATCGCCGACACCGAATCCTTGACCGTAAGTAGTGCCGAAACCTAGAACCACCTTTATTCCTTCAATAGGATTTCCGGAGTTGTCAATCACCTTGCCTGCGATGTCGATGCCTTTGGCCAATCGAAGATCGATTTTCGTGATTGGGTTCTTTTCTGTCAGATTGATTACTGGACTGGTGACGAAAGAATAACCGCGATGCGCGACCATCATGTATTTGCCAGCGAGAGGCAAAGGTTGCGCCATATACCGTGTCGGACCATCACCGCTGGAGGCGCTGTTCTTTCCGAGGTTTGAGAGCCCTCCGGGCCGTTCCTTGCCGTGCGCTTGAGCCACTTCAACCACACTCACCAGGACCTGATCGGTCGGTTGACCATCGGAACCGGAGACCTCTCCGAAAATAGCTCCGGCAGGCAGAGCGTCACGCTTGACGATGAGTGGATTGGATCCCCCACCTACGGGCAAAGCGATCTCTTCCTGAACCCAGTAACCGGTAAGCCCCACCGGTTCAAATGCCAGATATCCTGGCACTGGAACCGAGAGATGAACTTCTCCATTCTGGACTGGCAGGGAGAGCGGCATTGAAGAGTCACCGTTCGACCACGCATGCGTTTTTAGAGTGCCCATAACTGGCGGAAGATTTGTGTGTGCTTTCAAAAGTATTTTGACCTCACGAGTTAAACGTTCCAACTTGGCGGGCTTTTCGTCTAAATTAATAACCAAATTGGTCAGCGGATTGGCAAGATCGAGTTTGACGGTCTTCGAGCCTGCCTGGATGTTGACCTTGCCCTCACGCAGTCGGCGAACATCGAAATAAGCTGCATCGTCGCGCACATCGATCGAGACCGGATCTGAGTTCAGGTAGGAATTGTGTTCGAATTCAAATGGATTGCTCACAATGATTTTGCCGCTTGAATTAGTGAGCAAGGAAAGGTTCCCGATAATTTTTCCTTTAATGAACAACTCAGGTCCGAGGGAAATCCGCAGATCGTGGGACGCGGACATAACCTTGTAAACCAGCTTGGGAGCGAATCCTTTCGCCTCGACGAGAAGCACGTGACGTGCACCGTCGGTGAGTGTATCGAGAGTGAACCTTCCTTCGGCATCGGTGGTGGCAAGAACGGGAGCGGAAGTGAAGGGTGACCAGGTTCTGCTGAAAAGCGGTTCGCGACTAACCAGCTTCACTTTGGCTTCGGCTACAGGTTTGCCCGTTGCTTCATCGACCACCTTTCCATCGGTAGGCTTGGCAGCATCAAGCTTCCAGGTAAAAGGTATTCCTGGCTTCAGGATCACTCCTTCTTCTTCGGAATATTGGAAGCCAGGAGTCGAAACTTTCAAACGCAACGGAGTCGCAATGGCGTTTTCCACGCGAGCAATTCCGCTGACGTCGGTGACGAGCGGAAGTTCGGTCCAGGAGCCAGGATGCTCATACTCAGCCTCAAACGAAATGCCCTTGAGCGGTTTATTTTCGTTGTCGATCAGCATAATCGAGCTTTCGAATCCCTTCGTAAGAATAATCTCAATACCGGTGATGGTGCTACCGGCATTGGTTCGAAATGGTCCAGCAAAAGCCGGGGCCCACCCCTGGGCGAAAACGCTAAAATAGACGTTTCCGAAGTCGAAGGACCTGCCAAAGGCACCGTTCTTCAAGGGCAGGCTGCCGTAACCGAAACTGGCACCAGGACGTTTTACATCCGCAGTCAACAGCGTGTTCCCGGGCAACGGAGAACCATCTTCCGTCCGAACCGTGCCGGAAGCCTGAATGCGATCTTTATCGGTATATTCTTTGAATTCCTGCTCCTGGTGGGTGGCCTGGAGCCTGTCGATTTTCGCGATGCGTTGTGCGGGTGTAAGCCACTCCGCTGCGGCCGCCACGGCCAATTGAGAACCGCGCCAGGCGGAAAAGAGAATGGCGGCCGAGGCGAGCAAAACCAATAGAAAGCTGTGCCAGGGAATATGAATGATTGGTTGGTATTGGGGCTTGAGCAGTCGTTTCAGGCGATCCAGAATGCTGTTCGATCTGCCGTCGCCTTCGAACGCCGTCGCCGTTCGAATCGAAGCGCCGGCTGAGTGGTTCACTTCAATATAATCTGTGAGAGCCCGGAC
>JAQGOX010000611.1 GCA_028293365.1 Verrucomicrobiales bacterium
AATCGAGGCAGATATTTTCAGGAACTATTCCAATCGGCGGTTTAGCGACCGTCACATTCATGCAATCTCATTCTGTGTTCGGTGCGAAGAGTAGGGCATGCTGAGTAAAGAGATGTGGCGGTGGTGGAACAAATTGGAAACAATTATGTGAAAAAAACAAATTGGCGGGTACTCGTTTTCGAGGACCAGGTCGTCTTCGACGAAGTCCGCCCCAACAAAAAAAGTTTTAGCCGAACCATTCGGCGATTTACAATCTTTTTCGAAAACCAAATCAATTGAACCGATCTTCTGAGACATGACGCAGACTCTGGATTGTGCCCGTTGGCGATCGCTGGAATCGATTCCGCCGCAGATTCGCCGGTCCCACGATATCGAGAAAAGGACGACGATCCCATTAACATTGCAAAACGCCTTGACGGATCGTTGGCGAAAAGGAAAATCGTCCTATCAAAGATAAAAATCCTTTTGGCAAACGGCTTGCTACGCTGGGTTCGAGCTGTTCAGGATTGGGGTTTATCCCCGTTGCGATTCTCATGGCACCTTCTCGTTCTCTAATGCTAGGCTGAACAGCTTGTATAGGTCCGCCTGCTTGCGTAGATAGGTCCAAAAGGGTCCGCAGAATAGGTTGCGCGACTGAGCTGAGTTTGCGAACCGACCGGCACGAAGTGCGCAGATATCAACAGCTTGAATCAATTCAGCCACGATTGAATGATTTCGCGCTCCTCGGGCTTAAGGCGCGAACGATCAATTGAACGAGCTAGTTTGCGGGCTTGCTCTGCATCGCCACTGGCTCCGAGAACGCTAGTGTAAACCGCTTGCCATCCGGGCAACGCCTCCGACCAGTTGAAAGAAACGCCCTCGTAGGTCTTTTTTGCCTCTGCCGCCTTGTTATTCCGCAAGAGAGCGAGAGCCAGGGTGGTCCGGTACGCGAGAGTCTGCGGATGTTCCCTTACCAGATTTTCTGCGGTGCGACGCGCGGTTTCGATATCGCTCTTCAGCAGCAGGTTCAGATAAGCCAGATCATTTTGTGGCGCGGGATCCTTCGGGTATAACACAAGCAACGATTTCATCAGGTTGCGCAGTTGCGCGGTATCACCGGTCTTTTCGGCAATGCGAACAAGACCTTGATATGCAGCGCGGGTCTGCGCCGGATCCTTTACAAGGGCTTCGTAAGCTTTGGTGGCCTGGTTCCAGGCTCCGATACGTTCCGCGTATCCGCCAATGTTTGCAAGCGCATCCGGGTTTTGGCCCGCCAGCGAAAGTGCCTGCTCCCAATGCAGTTTGGAACGGGCATCTTTTTTGAGTTCGCCATCGATGCGCGCCCGATAAAGCTCCGCAAGCACTGGTTCAAGCGGCAGAGACTTTTGGTTAAACACGTTTTCAAGATCGTTCCATCGTCCCAGTGCGGCGAGAGCGTCCACGTAAACGGTAAAAAGGTCTTTCGATTCGAGAGCTTTATTGAGGGGAAGGATTTTTTCCACCGTGCCGAACTCGCGTTTTTGGGAGAGCCAGCGACAAACATTTAACAGTTTTTCCGGCGAACTTTTCGCTTCGGCGACCGCCCTGGATATCAACTGGTCTTTTGCCTCCGGCAAGAGTCGCGTTTCGAGGTCGATTTTCAAAAGCCTGGTTGCGTCGTTTGCGGGAATCTTTTCAAGTGCGTTTATTAGTTCACGAAGTTCCGGCGCGGATAAGTCCGGGGCAGTAGCCAGTAGCTGGATTGCTGCCGGCACATCCTTGCCGCCATCTCGAAGACTTTTCCAGAGCAGGCCTTTCGCTTCTTTTTCATCGTCAGTTTTTTGCGTGTGCAGCAAGTGTCTCACCAGCAGGAATCGGATTTCGGCCGCTTCTGGATTCGTCTCAAGGTAGGCACGCGCGAAGTGAATCGCGGAGACCGATTCGTTTTTTAGATCACAGTAAATGGCGGCTAGTCGGAGAGTTTCAGGCTGCAGTGGCTTGTCCTTTAGGATCTGATTTAAGAAGACTTCGGCAAAATCGAGTTGTTTCAGAAAAATTGCCAGTTTAGTTGCTTCGAGCCGGTCGGCGGCATCGCCGCCGCCTTTCGAAAAAACGATTTGCCAGAAGTGAAATGCTTCGGCTCGGCGTGACAGAGTCAGCAATTGCGCCATGCCGTAGTTAGCCTGTAAATCGTCGGGATTCATTTGCAGCGCCGACTGAAGTTTCGCGAGTGCCTCATCCCCCTTTTTTTGAGCAATCAACAACTGCCCTTGTTGCGCGAGTGAAGCCGCCCGGCGTTTTTTGAAGAGCCCGTAGACCGGCCTGGCGCTAAACGCGATTCCAATGGCAAGCGCGATAGTTGTCCAAAACAGGACTCGGCGTTTGAGGCTCTTTGTTCGGGTGAGATCGGGCAGCAGCATAAAAATTCAAATAGCTATTGAGTTCTGTTTGGACGATTAGAGTGCATGGACCTTAACGAGATCAGGCAAAGCTTTTTCAAGCGCGGCCCGAGCTGTTTCCGCCGAACGATACCCTGAAATCGCCACTTCAAATACCTGTTGCCCGTAAAAGCGTTTTCCGTCCCGCACCGCGCGTAATCGACTGTGTGGCTTGAGGGCCGATAGATAATCATCTTTTGCCCCTGCGAGCGGATTATGAGTCATCACTCGATCCTCAGCGAGGCAAAAGAAAACGAACCAGGGTTTTCCGTCGGAGGTGAATTCGTATTTTTCAAATGTCAGGCTCAGATCTGGCGTTGTAAGCACTGCAGAGCCGAGATCGGCGACCATGCGAAAACCGTTCCCAGTCATACAGACGTCAGGGGTGTGCCCGCGTGCCAGTTGAGCCGCCATTCTGCCGGCGCCCCATTTGATGAAATACATGGTCCATTCACTGCCATCTGTTCTTTTCCAGACTCCTGAGTCGCCTCGATCGCACCGAAGAATTGTTAAGACGTCGTCGTTAAGATTCTGGCGGACAAAGCCAGTCGAGGCCGGGGGCCACGAAATCGTCCAGTCGATTTTCGGACCCATTTTGGACTCGTGAGTGCGAAACCAGATCTCGTTGATAGCCTCGATGGATAGGATCCCAATCGCAATCGTTGCAGCAGCGCGCCACGACAGAAAGCGTGGAGCAATCGTAATGGCGTTAGGCTCTTCTTCAGCCAAAACCGCTCTTTTCCCGGAAAATAAAACCGAAATCGCCCAGGTCAGTGCAATGGATGCGACCAGTGCGAACAAGCCAATTTTATCATGCCAGAAGGCCTCGTTCGCCACTCCTCGTGTCGCTGCAGTCCATGCAAGCAGGATTGTTCGAATAAAATTGAAGAAAATAGTTCCGCCAAGGGCAACGATGACCAACCAGATGCGGCGGACCAAAATCAATCGATTCAATTCGCCGAAAAAAAGCGCGGTCATCAGGATTGTTTGCACCGAACGAATGCCGCTGCACGCCTCGTTTACGCCGACCGAAGCGGAGCGAAGATCGATAATATTGCCGCGCAACAAGGCTGGGACTCCAATCCAGTTTAGTGTCTCGACCGTGGCCGCAGCGATGTCATGTGTCAGCGTTTCAATGATGAATTTCTCGGCGCGCGTGGGCCAGGGCGCTGCTAATAAAAGAAATGCAATCGGAATTACGAAATGTTTTAGCCAGGGCTGGCCGCCGATAGACCGAATCATCAGCAGGAATGAGCCGAGCAATACAAGCGCATCCGTCCATAACAAAATGCGCCAATCGGGATTTGCTTCGAGCATGAGCCGCAAGGGCAGAAAAACGAACGCCAGAATTGCAGCGGCGGCTAACATATTATTTTTTCCAATAGACTCCGGAGTCGGGCGGTCCTCCCAGCGTTTCCAAAAAAGATATGCAGCCAGAAGTGGAACGCCCCAGCCGAAACTATATTGGGGAGTCACCGACCATTCAATCGCAAGGAAACGCATGCTGATCACTCCGATAAAGAGCGAAATCAGCACCGTACCAGGCATCGAACCGCATGAGTCAGAACGGTGTGACCCTTTCGGATTCTGATGCGCAGACAGTGGCATCATTTTGAGTCAGGTTTAATAACGATGTGGTAGAACCTACCTTAGGACTTGAAAAAATCACGGAGAATTGGCTGGGCAACGTAATGATCGTATTGTTAAGCGAACTGGTTTGCCGTAGATTGAAGCGATAAGTACTCTCGATCCGGGCGATATCAGTACGTTGTTAGGGGCTGTTTTGATACGATAATTTTATGAAGAGATTTCTGAGCGGCGCCTTTGTTTGCCTGGCCTTGTGGTTGGTAACGGCACATGCTGCCGAGACCGTGCCTTCGGTTAACAAAAAGGCAAAACAAAAGGTGCTTTTTGGGATTCAAAATGGCGCATTAACCGCGAGTGTCGGTGGCCGCGAGGCGTCGTTGAAGAATTTGAAATTCGGCTGGCCGGACATCGAGCTCGGCGGGGTGACATTTCGGAGCGCGCCTGAAGGGAAAATGGAAATATTCAGCGATGCGGACGTTGTGCTTGAATCTCCTGAATTTAAAGGGTGGTCCGCCGAATTACCCCAAAAAGTATCGATTGGATTTAGCCTGGATATCGCTCGTCGGAGGTTGGGTATCGTGATGCCACTGCAAGCCATCCGATCGTTATTAGTCTTTTGCGAAGTGGGTGGGCAAATCGAATTGAAATCGGGAGCGAAGGGCCAGATCGATTTCTTTAATAATGGCTCCTATTTATTTAAAGGCTTGGGAGACATTATTGCCATCAATTCCGATGGGCAGAAATTCGATTTTCGGCTTCCGGGATCGTCAATGGATGATGGACCTCTGCTGTTGAAAAAGCCCGAAGGCGGAAAAGAGTACTGGGAACGAGCTTCACCCACGATCGCCCTGAATATCAGCGGCACGCCGCGTGAAGATTTGGTGATCAAGGCAGGTAAAAATGTAATCTACAAAACCGGCGCTGAGAATTCCGAGGTATATTTTGATTCGATCGGAGCGAAGATCTCTTTTACAGAAAAACCCGATGGCAGTCTTCGGTGGAAGGTCGACAAAGGGGATTTTCGAATCAGCATAGACGGCATATTGGGAATGATAACCGCAGCCGATTCAGATGACGAAGCGGTGATGACGTGGAACAAAGCGCGCAGCATGGCGGATGTTAAAAACCTCTCCGCTGAACCCTTTCGAGTTTCGTTGCCAGCGCGCAGTTTTGCCATTGTGAACTTTTCCGCAGAATTTCAATTTGCGCAGGTTGGATCGGGGATTTTTTCCACGGCGGCGGCGGGTGGTGACGTTCACCTTTACAACGGGAACGGGCTGGAAATCTCAAATTTGCAGGCCGGGAGCCTGCTGATGAACACGAAAACCTTGAGAGCGGGTCTGAGCTCTGGTAATGGCCTGGTGCTGAGATTGACCTGGGATAATGGGACTCCGCTTCAGGTTAGTGCTGATCAGGCATTTGCGGCAATTCAGCCGGGAGAGGAACGAGTCATTAAATTTGGCCGTGAGGGAATCGCAAAGATTAGTTACGCAGCCGAAGGCTTCTTATTGGTTGAAGCGGTACAGAGCAATTTCAAACTTGTACTATCTGCGGTGCATGGCCTCGAGATCGATCTTGTAGAAGGCGATATGGTGGCGCTAACCCTCGATTTGAAAAAATCTACTTTCACCATCAAGGCCGGTGATCAAAACGTCAACGATGTAGCCGTAACCACGGAAAGTGGCTATTCACCAGTTCTCGAGGCAGCGCGAGCCTTGAATTTCAACATTGGCAAGAATGGAGCACTGCTCGCCAGCTCGGGCGGACAACCCCTGTTTTTTGCGGCCGGCGGCCCGGATGTCCTTACGGACGGTTTGAGACCGCCACCTCCCTACGGCCAGAACGATTTCACAGGGTTATTGGACCCAATAAAACAACAGCCGGTGAGTGTTAGCGGCGCTCAACCTTGACGCTTGTGATTGAATGGAGCCAAATTAAATCGATTGACGAATTGTGCCGTTCGAAGTAGGTGTTCCCCCTATTGGCATCCGTTGGATTCCGCAGTATCACCCGGTAACGCGAATAGTGCAGGGTTTATTTTATTTTATTTTATTTTGCGTATTTATGGGAGCACCATGCCTTAGAGGGCAGGGATTGGATGGAGATTTTATCAGCCGCTCCCTGCCTACCCCGGCTTTCCTGAATCCGCAGCCCGCGCGCTACAATATCAAGCTGGGCGATTTGACCGCAAGAGTTGTCGGTGCGGCGCAAATGGAATACAGCGATAACATCAACCTGTCATCGACCAGGCCGGAATGGGACCTGGCATTTAACCCCCATGCCGAAGTGGGATTCGTCTATCCGATTTCCGAAGGGCATTTGCTCGAATTAAACATCGGACTCGGGTACAAATGGTACCTGTACCACCCGTCGGTAAGCTCCCTTGATATCGACCCGAAAACACGCCTGGATTATAAGATCCAGATCCGGCATGGCGTTGAGCTTCGCGTTTACGACACCTTCTCAGTTCTTACAGACCCGATCACGCGAACGGATATCAGTGGTCCGGAAGCTTCTTTAATTAATTTTCGCCTCCTAAATAACACGATTGGAACGCTTCTAAACTGGCAACCTACCAGTCAGTGGCGGTTTGCGGGAGGCTACAGCTTTGGAATGGTGCGATCACTAACGAGCGAGTTTGAATCGCTCGATTTGAATACACACACCC
>JAQGOX010000628.1 GCA_028293365.1 Verrucomicrobiales bacterium
TACATTACCAAACCGGTGCGCGTGCCGGACCTGCAGAAAGCAATCGACCGATGGCAGGCCAGGACACGCGCCGCAGAACAGGCCCCGGCTGGGGCCGATGGTCCAAAGCCGGCCGTGACGGTTTCAAATCTTCCTCCGATCGATTTTGAGCGCCTGGGTGAAATTACCGAAAACGATCCGGAACAGTTGCGCTCTTTGGTGAAGCTTTTTCGTGAGGAATCTGCGCTGACCTTTGCAAAACTGGTCCAGGCCGTGGACCACGGGGCCATGGATGAGATTCGGCAATGCGCCCACAAACTGGCCGGTTCGAGTTCAACCTGCGGAATGGACCCTCTGGCGGGGCGTTTGCATGAGCTCGAACAGAGTGCATTAAATCGTGATGCCGCCGGGGTGGCCACCGGTTTCGCGCACGGGAAAGCCGAATATGAACGGTTGGAGATCGAACTTGCAAAGCTGGCGGCCGGCACCTGGAGAAAATCATGAAAAAAATCCTGATCGTTGAAGACGATGCCATCGTCGCCAACATTTACCGAAACAAACTTCAAAACGAAGGGTTCGATGTTGATGTGGCGTCCGACGGCCAAAGCGCCATAGCGCAAGTCAAGAAGGCCCCACCTGATCTCGTTTTGCTCGATCTTGGACTGCCAAAAGTAAATGGAGTTGAAGTGCTGAAGGCAATTCGGGCTCATCCTCCCACTTCGGCGCTTCCAGTGGTGGTGCTTTCGAATTCTTATGTTACCGCCATGGTGCAGGCTGCCTGGAAAGCAGGTGCAAACAAATGCCTCTCCAAGGCATCCACCACGCCTCTCGTTTTGGCGGAAGTTGTTCAACGGCTCTTTGCTGCTCCCGCCGCTGCAACCCTTGTTCCTTTGGCTCCCGGGGTGGCAGTCGCGCCGGCAGCGCCCAATTTTGAATCGCCGCCCGCCCGTTCGAGCGGCGGCTCTGAATTCTCGACTCCTGCTTCGGTTTCCTCGGATGCTTTGTTTCAGTCCCATGTTCGCATGGCGCTTCTTAGCAGCGCTCCTGGTTTTATGGACGACTTGAGGAAGCGGCTAAAGGTGCTGGCGTTGGGTGGCGAATTGCAATCCTCCGCCGATTTGTTCGATTTTTACAGCGCGGTGCATGCATTGACTGGACACGCGGGCACCGCCGGGTTCACCGCAATCGCGAATCTTTGCGCCGCGCTCGAAGCACTGCTGAAGGAACTTCACGAGAAGCCGAAAAAAATTGGACCATCGCCTCTGCGCACCATCGCGCAGGCGATTGATCTGCTCGCGCGGCTATTCGAACGCGAACATCAGCCTCACACAGAAGAAGGTCTCGCCCCGTTAGTTTTTGTGGTGGATGACGACATCATTGCTCGGCGCACCCTTTGCTCGGCCCTGGACAAAGCTCAACTGCGCTCCATAAGCGTCGATGATCCCGGCCTCGCGTTCAAACTGCTCGAGGAAAACAACTGCGATTTGATTTTTTCAGACGTGGAAATGCCCGGGATGTCCGGGTTTGAATTTTGCGCGAAAGTGCGCGCCCTGCCCAAGCATAAAACGACTCCGCTCGTTTTCGTCACGAGCATGTCCGATTTCGAAAGCCGCGCGCATTCGGCGCTAAGTGGAGGGACCGACCTGATCGCCAAACCGTTCCTTCTGGTTGAGCTCGCCGTCAAAGCGCTTACCTATTTATTGCGGAAGCCCGACCAAAAGGCGGCCGCGCTGGCCCCGTCAAATTGAAGTTGGCTGGTTAAATCCTCGGTCCCAGCAGCCAGGTGGAGAGAACGCCGCGTTCCTTCACTTCGACGGAATGTTTTTCGCACTGGAATTTATCTTTCAACCGCTCAAATGTGCTTTCGGCGATTTGGATGCTTCCGGTGTCGCCTGCGGACCCGAGGTGAAAGGCTGTGCTAACCGCTTCACCCCAGAGGTCAAACGCAAACCGCTTGCGCCCGATAACTCCTGCGATCACCGGGCCGGTGCTGATTCCAATGCGAATACGGATCGATGTATCGTAGCGCTGGTTGATCTTCTCGATTTCCTCCTGCATATCCAGGGCGAGTTCCGTAATCGATTCGACGTGATCGGCGCGAGGCAACAGAAGTCCGCCTCCAACCATGTAGGCGTCGCCGATGGTTTTGATCTTTTCCAGGCCGCGGTCTTCAGTCAGCACATCAAATGCGGTGAACACTTCATTCAGCAAATTGACAATTTGTTCGGGGTCGATGTGGGATGCCAGGGCTGTAAAACCAATCAAATCAGCAACCAGCACCGTCACATCGGCGTAACTATCCGCAATGGTTGCTTCCCCGTTTTTCATTCGTTCGGCGATGGATAACGGCAGTACGTTCAATAACAATCGCTCGGATTTGTTGCGTTCTTCTTCGAGTTGGGTATGGAGCTGCGTCATTTGGACCGCGTTCCGTACTCGAAGAATCAAGTCCTGGATATCGACCGGCTTAGTGAGAAAATCATTCGCTCCGGCTGCGATACCCATGAGCTTTTCTTTCCGCTCCGACAACGCAGTCACCATCAGCACGGGAATATGTGCTGTCTTCGCCTCGTTTTTTATTTGGCGGCATACTTCGAAGCCATCCACGTGGGGCATCATCAGGTCAAGAAGTACCGCGTCAGGAAGATGTTCGGCGATTTTTTGGAGTGCTTCCATGCCACTGGCCGCCTCGTCCACCTGGTAGCCGCGTGCTTCCAACGGATCGCGCAGGAGCAATCGATTTTGTTCTTCATCGTCCACCACGAGGACGTATCCCTGGCAGGATAGCCGCGGACCTGGAGTTGTTTTCGCGGAGGGAAATTCAGTGATCATATTTTCTATCGGTCATTGGCTGGAGCGGCGTGCTTTTGCAGATTCCATAATTTGCGCAACCGTGGTTGCAAAAGTCCGCGTATTAATCGGCTTGGTCAGGTAGCCATCGCACCCGGCGCGCAGTGCCGCTTCCTCGTCTCCTTTCATGGCGTGCGCCGTCACGCCGATGACAGTGAGGTTCTGCATTAAAGGGTCAGCCCTGAGTATTTCAGTGGCGCGCAATCCATCCATGCCCGGCAGGCTGATATCCATGAGGACAACATCCGGCAGGCATTCTCGGGCCAAGCGCAATCCCTCTTCGGCCGTCACTGCCGGACGCACATTGAAACCGCTCGCTTCGAGCAGGTCTGTGACCAGTTCGAGGTTCAATAAATTGTCCTCTATAATCAATATCTGTCCTGTGTTCACGCAGTCACTTTGGCTCAATGGCTCGGCCGTCCGATCACTCCGTATGTTCCAGCTTGGCGAAAAAGTTTACCTGCTCCACGCGAGGTGCGTTCCCCGGAACCGCCGTGCCGATACTGTTCGGTTTCGCTTCGTCAATGCCGAAGCTGTTTGTTTGTGAATCATTCGTATTCTCCTTTAAGATCAATGCATCCGGAATTTGAAAAATAAAGGTGCTCCCGCGTCCTTCGATACCTTCACTTTCCACCCAGAT
>JAQGOX010000645.1 GCA_028293365.1 Verrucomicrobiales bacterium
GCGAGAAACTCCTAAATTCCGGTCGGGTCCGCCGCGCCTGCTGAGATATTGGTAATTAACACGGCGCTCCATAAAATGCCAGATGAGGGGAGGATTTGCTCCCAATTTCCGCCTCTTTGTTTCCTTCCTTTGCTTCTGTCGGAAATTCAGTTTCAAAATTCCTCCTTTCTTCTCGGTTCTCTCTGCGTGCTCCTGTAAAAAAACCGGATCGGCAATGCAGTCGATAGCCGCTTAATCTGGATGCCAACGCAGCAAAGGGCTATTCGACTAACGGCGGTGCACCCTGGTTCTGGCCGTACCCGCATTTGTTTGGCAGCGGAGAGAAAGCGGGTGGACGGGGTCAACGTCGCAGAATTGCCCTCAGAGTTTCCCTCAAGACTCGCACCGGTTGCACCGCTCAGTAAGCACGCATACTCTCAAGCCTCGTCAAGGAAGCGATTTTCGTCCATTGAATCGGGAAAAGCTATTGCCTCGAAATGAACCTTTCACTCACGAGACTAGCTCAGTGGACCGGGCGGGCTGCTCGAACCTTTCGCTTGAGCGCCGCCGGAATTGGAGGAGTGGTCAGCCGCCAGTTAGGAGACTTGCGCTATATCGCGGCGGTCGTCGGAACTATCCTTTTCCTGGGCGCGCAGCCGCGGCAATGGAGGCGCACTGTCCGAAAAGTCTTCGCGCGCCAATTCCTGGCCTTTGGCGTCGAATCGGTCCGATTTGTTTTGGTTCTCGCGGTGTTGGCCGGCATTTCGATTGTGGTGCAATTGGATGTTTGGACCGGGAAGCTCGGACAATCGCAGAAACTCGGGCCAATTCTCGTGGCAGTCGTTGCCCGCGAACTTGGGCCGCTCTTTGCCAATTTCGTGCTCATCGTGCGGGGTGGCAGTTCCATCGCCACGGAATTGGGCCTCATGAAAGCGGGTGGAGAAGTACGCGTGCTGGAGGCGCAGGGAATTGAACCATTACCGTTTCTGGTGATGCCGAGGGCGCTGGCCATGGCCTTGTCGGCGTTTTGTTTGGCAGTAATTTTCGTGGTCATGGCGTTTGCGAGTGGATTCGGATTCGGCGCGTTAATTGGGCAGACCAATCCGGACCCCTCGGTGTTTATCAATAGCGTTTTTAAAGCGGTTCATCCCTTTGATGCGATCGGCTTTCTGGTAAAATGCCTGATCCCAGCGCTCCTGACCGGCGTTATCTGTTGCGCCGATGGATTGAGCGTCGATGGAGGTGCCACCGGCGTGCCGTTGGTGGTCAAAAAAGCACTAGCCCGTTCGCTCGGCGCCCTTTTCCTGACCTCCGTAACCGTATCGTTGCTCACCTACACCTGAGAAATGAGCGCTTCCATTTTGCATTTAGCGGATGTCACTGTCCCATCCGGTGCCCATTATGAAACCGGGCTTTCCGACGTGTCGTTTGAATTGAATCCGGGCGATCTCCTCCTCGTGCGCATGGAGCGAGAAAACGAACGCCTGCCGCTCGCCGACGCGGTGCAAGGGCTTATCGAGACTGAGGGCGGAAGCGTATCGTTCCTAAGCGAGAAATGGACCGATCTTTCCACGGACCGGGCCGCGGCGCAACGGGGCCGGATCGGCCGGCTCTTTGACGATGAAGGCTGGATTAGCGACTTGGACGTGGAGGAAAACATCCTCCTTGCACAACTCCATCATACAAAGAGATGCGAGACAGAAATCATAGGCGAGGCGCTGGCATTGGCGCGGGTGTTTGGATTGCCGGGCCTGCCCCGGGGACGGGCCGATAAAGTGAGACGCTGGGACTTGCGGAAGGCGGCCTGTATTCGCGCGTTTCTGGGGCGTCCCAGGTTGATCATAATCGAACAGCCCATCCGCGGTGTTTACGCCGACTTGATGGCGCCGCTGCTCAATGCGGTTCAATCGGCACGCCGTCGCGGGGCCGCCGTACTCTGGACGATGACCGATTTGCAAATGTGGAAACATGCGGGCATGCATTCTACTTCCCGCGGCCGAATGCGCGGGTCGGAAATGCAGATGGAAGATAACTCATGATGCAGACGCGTTTCAAATTTCGTCATGTCAACGAATTGGTAGGTCTGTTTGTGATTGGTGTGGTCGCGCTCATCATCACCGGCGTGATCCTGAGCAGCCACTCGCAACGATGGTTCGCCCGCAAATTCAGGTTCGATGTTCTGCTTCCTCAGGCCGGCACGTCGGGGCTGCGGCGCGGCGATGAGGTCTTCATTCTGGGCGTCTCAGCCGGTCTGGTCGATGACGTGATCGTCAAGGAAGATGGGCGGGTCAAGGCTGAGGTCAAAATGAGACGTGACTTCGAGCGCTTCGTTCGCTCAAATTCGACGGCCGTCATCAAAAAGGCGTTCGCGGTCGCTGGAGATTCGTTTATGGAGATCAGCCCGGGAACCGGCCCGCCGCTTCCAGCCGATAACCCAACAATTATTTGTGTTCCATCCGAAGATTCGCTGGGGCGCATCGAGAAGATCGTCAACGACCTGCATGCCGAACTGGTTCCGGTGATAAAGAAGGCCGGAGTTGGATTGGAGCAGTGGACAACGCTGGGGGCCAACCTCCAACAGACAATCCCGGAAGTAAGCGGACTTTTAGCGCGCTGGGATCGGCTGTCCGATGGACTTGAACAAGGCAGAGGCACCGCCGGCCGGATTTTGACGGACCCCGCGCTGGCCGAGGATGCACAACAACTCATCGCACGCGCCAATCAAGCCATCCGCCAGTTTCAATTGATGGCGACCAACCTGAACGGCGCAGTTACAAACATCCAGGCCGGCGCTGCTCACCTGCCGACCATCGCTGAGGCGGTGGCAAACGAAGCGAAAGTTTTGCCGGGCCTCGTTCACCAAACGCAGA
Source organism: Verrucomicrobiales bacterium (assembly GCA_028293365.1). Classification (GTDB taxonomy): domain Bacteria; phylum Verrucomicrobiota; class Verrucomicrobiia; order Limisphaerales; family SXQI01; genus JAQGOX01. Next base: position 2,850 of record JAQGOX010000645.1, read on the forward strand.
TTTCGATGGTGGAGCTTGAACGCCTGATCGAGGCACTACAACGACACTGGCTTATACGCAAATACGTCAACCTTTCCGATCCGCAATCACTGCGGCCAGCGACTGAGACGGTGAAACCCGGGCGGAAACCAGGGAAAGCGATCCACTCATCGAAAGATTTAAATCGATAAATTATGACTGAAACTTTCCCGAATGATTTGGGGCCAGATAATTCGAAACCTTCTAACGCGCCGCCTGGTACCCCAGTGCCAGGGGAAGTCATCACAGAACGGCGGCGCAAAGAGGGCCTCTTAAAAACCGGAGCCCTGCAGGACGCAATTTTCAATAGCGCAAACTTTTCCAGCATCGCCACGGACGAGAAGGGTGTGATTCAAATCTTCAATGTGGGCGCTGAACGCATGCTGGGCTACGCGGCAGCCGACGTAATGAACAAAATCACGCCCGCGGACATCTCCGATCCCCAGGAAGTGATCGCGCGAGCCAAAGCGTTGAGCGTGGAGCTTTCCACGCCCATTACCCCTGGGTTCGAAGCGCTTGTCTTCAAAGCCTCGCGCGGCATCGAAGACATCTACGAATTGACCTACATCCGCAAAGATGGGAGTCGATTTCCCGCCGTCGTCTCGGTCACGGCGTTGCGTGATGCTGACAGCGCCATCATCGGTTACCTATTAATCGGCACCGACAACAGCGCGCGAAAACAAGTGGAGGAAGAGCAGAAGAAGCTCGATC
>JAQGOX010000656.1 GCA_028293365.1 Verrucomicrobiales bacterium
AGTCCACGGTTGACGGCCGAGGAGGTCCGCGATGCGGTGCTCCAATTCAGTGGCAGTTTGGACCTGACGATGGGAGGTCCGGCGGCGGTTCAATTTGTGCAGCATGGGGATGCGACTTTTATGCCGGGGGGGAATCCCGCATTTTTGGACTATGAACATTTCGATCCAGACGCGCCGGAGAATCGCCGGCGCGCGGTTTATCGGTTCCTGTTTCGCACGGTCGCGGATCCGTTTATGGATGCTTTGGATTGTCCGGATGGCGGTGCAATTACCGCGGTTCGAAGTGTCTCCACGACGGCGCTGCAGGCTTTCGCAATGCTTAACGACGCCTTCCTCATTCGCCAATGTGAACATATTGCGGAACGACTGTCCGTTCGGGCAAAAACTCCGGAGACACAGCTGGAATCGATGTTTCAAACGATACTGCAGCGGCTTCCCCGGGAAAAGGAACGGAGTGAATTTGCGGTTTACATCCAGCACCACGGGCTCGGGAATGCCTGCCAGCTATTATTGAATAGTAATGAGTTTCTTTACCTTGATTGACTATGAAAACTTCTGCTTACACACGCCGGGATTTTCTCAATCACACAGTTTCAGGACTGGGCGGAATTGCACTCACAGCATTGCTGGGGCGAAACGAAGCTTTGGCTGGCGTGACGCCAAATACGGCATTGAACGGCGGCCTGCATCATCGCGCAAAAGCGAAGCAGGTGATTCAACTCTTCATGAATGGAGGCGCCAGCCAATGCGATCTTTTTGATTACAAGCCGCAGTTGCTCGCCCGTCATGGCCAACCGTTCGATCCGGGAACGGGGGAACGGGTCGAGGCGACTGTAAGCGTACCTGGAGCGGTAATGAAAAGTCCCTTCGAATGGGCGCAGCATGGAGAGTCCGGACGGTGGGTGAGCAATGTGTTGCCGCACACGGCGAAGGTGGTGGATGATTGCGCCTTTCTCATGGCGATGACTTCGAAATCGAACGTGCATGGCCCGGCCGCCTACTTGCAGAATACGGGATTTCTCCTTCCCGGCTTTCCGTGCATGGGCGCCTGGATGTCCTACGGACTCGGCAGTCTTTCGGACAATGTGCCCGCCTTCATTGCATTACCAGACGCGCGCGGCCTGCCTTACAACGGACGCAGCGCATTTACTTCCGGCTTTCTTCCAGCGAACCATCAAGGGACTGTGATCCGGCCGTCAGCGCCGGAACCGATTTCACATCTGCAGCCTCCGGTTGGTGCGTCGCAAATTACGCCAGCGAGCCGAGCTGAAGGACTGGCTTTGCTGCGGGAAATGAATCTTGCGCATGCCGTCGAACATCCGGGTGATTCGCGGTTGCAGGCCCGTATTGAGAGTTACGAGCTGGCGGCCCGGTTGCAGGTCAGCGCCGCCGATTTGCTTGATCTGAAGGGCGAAACTGAAGCAACCAAAAAGCTTTATGGGCTCGATCGACCCGATACAACCGGCTTCGCGCGCAACTGCCTGACAGCGCGCCGCATGATCGAGCGGGGCGTCCGATTTGTACAGGTCTGGTCCGGGCCCGGCGGGGGCGCGAACAATTGGGACAATCACGGCGATATCGCGAAAGAACTTGGATTCATAGCGAAAACCAGCGACCAGGCGACGGCGGCTTTGTTGATTGATTTGAAAGCGCGCGGAATGCTCGAGGACACGTTGCTGGTGTGGACTACGGAATTCGGGCGGATGCCCTTTAGTCAAAGCAGCACCGGGCGAGATCACAATGGGGGCACGTTTGTTTCATGGTTCGCGGGCGCTGGGATTAAGCCGGGTATAGCGCATGGGCAAAGCGATGAATGGTCATGGAAAGCAGTGCATGACGCGACGACCTGCTACGATTTCCACGCGACGATTCTGCACCTGCTGGGAATCGATCATACGAAGCTAACATTTCGGCACAGTGGGATTGATCGCCGCCTGACGGATGTGCATGGGGATGTAATCGATGCAATTTTAGCGTGAGCCCGGCCTAACCCAGCCTGAACGAAATTTTCGTAATTACATCCTTGCCGAAGCTGTGCTGGAGGCGCATCAGGATTTCTTTGCGGCGGTAGCGAACAATTTCATCGAGCCACATGCTGTTATCGACATTTACGAATAAAGTTCCTTTGGCCAGGTTCACTGGTTGGGCGTGGGCGATAATCGATGGATCGATGAGGTTGTTCCAGACGCGAAGGATTTCCAATTCTCCCCTGCGGCGGTCCAGGCCGATGCCGGTGAGCAGCTTTGGCATTACCGCTGAAATCGATTTCGCGGTCAGCGCTTTTTTCGGGTCATCCGGATCCGAGCGGCGCCATTCGTAAAGCGCCTGTTCATGAGGTCGACGCGGCTTTCGCCGCGTTGCGGGAACAAATGAAAATGGACGTGAATAATTGCCAGCCATCAGTTGAGCTTAAGCTGGAACAGCATCCGATTCCTGCACCTGGGTTTGCTCCGCCGGCTCAGCTCCTTCATGCTTGATAGGAGCCTGCTCGTCAAGCACCAGGACGCCATGGGAGGGCAAATCGTAATTCCCGGAAAAAGTGCTTCCGGTGAGGAAATCGTGCATTGGTTTGTAAAAATGCAGGCGCACGTGCGTATTCTGGTGATTCAATAGAAAATAAATTCGCGTATCACCATTCTGGCGCATGCTCACTTCGACTGTATCCGGAACTTTCAAAAGCGGGAATAAACTGCACGTTTGGCGGAGCCATGCAATCAAATCGTAATAAAACTGTTGATGGCTCATGGTGCCGATGTAGACGGCTTGACCCAAACCGAATTTGTTGACCGTAATCGCGGGACGACCCGCGTAGAAATCTTTCGCGTAGGTCGCCAGGACTTCGCATTCCTTCGGTTCGATGAGATCGCACCAGACTCGGGCCGGATGCATGTGGCTGGTAGGGAAATGGCCTTTGAATGAGAGATGATTTTCTTCGCCGTGGGGCAGGGGATCGACTTCGACCACCTCCAACCCGAATAAATCGGTCAAATTCGCGGGGATTCCCGTAGCCGGTGCGATATGATGCTCGTCGACCAATCCGGTATTGAATGTGCTGACCAGAATTCCACCATTTTGAACGTACAGCTTGAGCAAATCGGCTTCGCCCGCGCCCATCATGTGGAGCGACGGAGCGAAAACTACCTTATACCGCGATAAATCCTCAGTGGGCCGCGCAAAATCAACCGAGATATTTCGATCGTGCAATGCTGAGTGAAACAATTGCACGTGCTCGCGGTAGTCAAAATTCTTATTGGGCTGCATCGGCTGTTTCAGCGCCCAGGCATTCTCGTGGCTGTAAAGAATGCAGGTCTCTGCGACCACGCAGGTATCTTTTATTTTCGGAGCGAGTAATTTCATTTCTTCGCCCAGTTGAGCGATTTCGCGGTAAACCCGGTTCTCCGCGCGTCCATCGTGAGTGAGCACTCCTCCGTAGAATTTTTCGGAACCGATCCGTGGCTGCCGCCAAAAGAAATAAAGAACCCCTGACGCGCCGCGCGCCAGTAATTGATAGGTGAAGAGGCGAACCACGCCCGGACGAACCAGGGAATTTACATCCTGCCAATTAACATGCCCGGCCTTCTGTTCAATTACCCAGAAGCCGCAATCTCCATCAGGGGTGCGGATATTCGATTTCTTGAGGGAGCGCAGCATGTCGATTTCGCAGGCATTCTCCGCCGACTTGCTCTTGATCGTGGCATTGCTATCGACGGAAACGAAATCGAGTGCTTCAGCCATATCGAAATGGTCAAAGTGCCGGGTGAGAGCGCGGAGATTCGTGGTCACGGGAACATTAGGGGTAATTTCCCGGAGAATACTGGCCTGACATTTGATGAAAGCAACGCAGGTATCGCTGGAGAATCGCATCCAATCGAGCACGAGAGCTGGATTGTGAACGGTGGGCGCCGCCATCGGCATGGGAACCTGAGACCAATCGGTTACAGTTTGACCCCAAAAACGAAGGCCCATGAGATCGTTAAGGTTTTGGATCGTGGAATATTTGGCCTCAAGCCAGGCGTGCCAATCGCGTCTGGTTTCTTCATTGAAGGAAAACTCAGTTTTGTGCCCGCCAATCCCGTTATCTATTTGCCACGCTATAAGTTGCGGATGATCGCCGAGGGCAGTAGCGACGGAGCGCACGATCTTTTTGCTGTATTCCCAATAAATATTGCTATTGAGACAATAGGCGTGCCGGGTTCCTTCGCGGAGCAAAAGTCCGCGCTCGTCCACCGGTAATATCTCGGGATGTTTCTTTGCGAGCCAGATGGGTGGGGCGGCTGTGGGGGTTCCCAGAACCACTTTTATTCCAGCTCGCTGCATCACATCCATGGCGCGACGGAGCCAGGAGAAATCGAATTTTCCCTCTTCCGGTTCACAGAGTCCCCAGGCGAACTCGCCCATGCGAACCACGTTGAAGCCGGCTTGAAGCATTAATTCGGCATCGCGAATCCAGCGGGACTCCGGTTCTTCTGCGCTGCCATCGTAAGGATAGATCCAATGTTCCGGATGATAATCGACCCCGAAGTACATAGGCAATTGTGGGTTGTTAACCCGATCTTATCCTTGCTGCTGTTGAAGGGCAACTTTATTTTTTGGAGAGTAATCCTGTTGACTGGACTTCCGGAGGATTTGGCGGCAGTGTCTTCATTACAATGCGGTTTTTAGTGTTGATGGCCAAAGGGTTGAAATCTTCGGGCTGAACCTGTTCGTTTGCCGCGACAATTACAGATAGTTGAGAGTTTGTTAAAAGCTCCGGGGCTTCAAGCGGTGCAAAGGCGTTTGGAGCAGGGCGGAGCTTTGTCGGGAAATGGCGCGGTGAGTGCCGCCCATCCACTTGTGTCAGTCATGCTTCGGGAAAAACTCGAGCGACCGGTTTTGCTTATCGCAGAAGGAGTAAAGACCCAGGAGAACTTTCAGCAGGATGTCGAAACCTGGCTAAAGGTAATTGGCAGTGAGGAGAAGCCTTTCTTTTATCCCGCCTGGGAAGTTTTACCTCAGGAATCGCGACTCCCCCATTCGGATGTGATCAGTGAGCGGTTGGAGACTCTGGCGGCGCTTAAGCTGGGCAGTCAGAAGGCCCCTGTGATCGTTACTTCGGCGACTGCGCTGTTGCAAAAGACATTTGCGCCTGAATACCTGGAACAGGGAACGCGACTCTTTAAGAGGGGCGATCAAATGGATCCGCTCGACCTCATTGAATGGTTGGAAGAGCAAGGGTATGAGCCGGAGGCGCAGGTTTCCAATAAAGGGGAAATAGCGTTGCGCGGGGGGATTTTGGACGTTTATGCGTTGACCAGTCCGTGGCCGGTGCGCCTCGAATTCTTTGGCAATGAACTGGAATCGCTGCGCTTTTTCGATCCAGCGTCGCAGATTTCGCGTGAAGAAATTCAATCAGTCGTGATTCCACCGGCCGGTGAGATTGGGATTCTTAAAAAACTCATCGAGAGCAACCGGCATGCGGCCGCAACTTTGTTCGACTACCTGCCAGAATCGACGATCTGCGTTTTCAGTGATTTCACCTTGATCGAACAACAGGCGCAACATTACCTCGAGCAGATTGAAGAGCTTGATCCTTTCTTTATCGGATGGGAGCAGGTGCTGGAGAAAATTCAGGAAAAGCGCCTGACGACTTTGTCTCTGTCCGAGGAAACGGTTGCAGCGGATGTCCAACTGGACTTGTCCAATCTTGATCTTTATCGGCCGCTGCCGGGCCGCGCGCCCGAACCGCAAATAGCTGAAGCACAGCGTCAGGAGTTTTTTCAGCAAATGCAGCGATGGTTGAGGCAGGAATATTCTGTTCACGTTTTTTGCAATAACGACGGCGAAAGGCAGCGGTTTGAGGAGGTTTGGAATGAATATGGAGGGAGCGATATCCTAGAAGCGAAGTCGCTGCGTCCTGAAACTGATTTAGGATCTCTCGGACGGGGTTTTATTTCGCTGGAAGCTATAATTGTTGTTGTCACCTACGCGGAGGTGTTCGGACGATATAAGGTGGATC
>JAQGOX010000697.1 GCA_028293365.1 Verrucomicrobiales bacterium
CGAGCGGATACTGCAACGCGAGCAAAGTAATATAAGGCTGAAGGCGAAGTCTAATTTCTCCGGCACCCTTTCCGAGCAGATCATCGATATTCATCGGCGGTTTCGCCTCATTATCAAAAGCTTCGATGTAGGCCCACTCTAACCGTGCCATTTCCAGGGCCAGCGGCGTTCTCGAGCCGGTCCACTCCGGCTTCGCTTCGATGAAGTCCAGAAGATACTGGCCGAGATTGCGCAGCGTGAAGGAAGTTGAGGGATGCCGCTCCAAATAAGCCAGCGTCAACGCCAGAAACTTGCGCTGTCCCAGCACTACACGCAGCCCGGGATAATCATCAAAAATGCAATCGATGATGCGATACCAATATTGGCGGTTATAGATCTCCAGACGCTCCAGGGCGCTCAAATGAACGTTGGGCTTTATGAAGCCCGCCACGATCGCTTCCGTCGGACGGTTATCCGTCCAAAGCGGTTGCATTCGCTCCGATGACGTCAGAGGACGCATCACGGCGCTTGCCATAATGCGTTGCAATTCCCGCAATTCCTGAACGGTTTGCCGTTTTTTAGGCCGGGTCCGTTTCGAGGTTGGCGATGAATTGGTTCGCTTTAAGCGCTTCATTATGAACTTCGTCAAAGGAGGGTATGCTGGCGTCCCACTCGAGCAACGTTGCGGTCGGACCGATCAGCTCGATTGCGCGTGCATAGAGCTTCCAGACCGGATCGATTACCGGATGATCGTGCGTATCCAGAATATATTTCCGGTACTGCGAATGCCCGGCGATATGAATTTGCGCCACACGCTCAGCCGGAATATTGTTCAGGTAATCGAACGGGTTAAAACCATGGTTGAATGAAGAGACGTAAATATTGTTCACGTCCAGCAGGATTCCGCAGTCCGCGCGCTCGACGACTTCGGCAAGAAACTCCCACTCGGTCATTTCCGAAACATTGAATTCAGCGTAACTGCTGACATTCTCGACAGCGATCGGCACTTCGAGAAAATCCATTGCCTCCCGAATTTTTCGCGCGGTCACGGCCGCCGCCGCAAACGTATACGGCATTGGGAGCAGATCGTGCGTATAACGTCCATCGACACTGCCCCAACACAAGTGGTCGGAGAGCCAGGGAGTGTTGGTGCGCTTGACCAGGCGCTTTAGTTTCTTGAGGTGCTCCCGATTCAACGGTTCCGTGGAACCAAAATAGGTGGATACTCCATGTTGCACCACGCGGTAGCGTTCGAGAATTTGATCGAGAATTTCCAGCGGACGTCCGCCATCCACCATGTAGTTCTCGGAAATGATCTCAAACCAGTCCACCACCGGTTTCTCCTTGAAGATATGCCGGTAATGCGGAATGCGCAGCCCGATGCCAACTCCGTAATCGGTGAAGGCATTAAAACGATTTGCGGGCATAACACTCCGGTCGCTCGAAAAGAAAGGAGGCCGGTTTCAAAACCGGCCTCCATTGCGACTCAAAGAAACTCAGTCCTTCTTATTTTTCGCCTTCCAATCCTTGATGTCCTTCTTCGTTAAATGACAGCCACCCTTTCCTTTGCAGGAGTTCTTGAACTTGCAGCCGTTATCTCCAGTTTTGCAGCCACCGAGTCCCTTGCAATCATTATTGCCGGAGCAATCCTGCACCTTGGGTGATTTTTTGGCCGGAGCCTCTTTGCCGGGCTTTGCATCCGTGTCGGCGGCATAGCCTCGTTGAATGGCAGCTCCACCGAGAAGACCCGCGATCGCTGCCGTGACAATAATTGTTCTATTGCTGTTTTTCATTTGTTATTTCGTACGTTGAGTCGTCGTGTTTGCCCTTAATAACCATATTTGGGCGTGATACGCCAGCGTGGAATGTTCGGAACGCGCTGGCGGCGCTGGAAGGCTTCGGACCATTAAATTCGGTTGAGTGCGTCTTATTACTAACGGGCGACGGTTTTCAACCGAGACAACAGTCGTTTCCCTTCGTCAGCCAGCGGCGGATATACCGTAATCCTCTCGGCTGCGGCCACAGCTTTAAGCGTCTCGTCGAAAGAGAGCAGGCGCGTCGCTCCCGACAATTTCAGCGAAGCCAGAATAGCCATATCCAATGTGCCGATCCCCGCTTTAGGTGAATATTTCGCAAATAATTGAAATGCGTCTCTGCGCAAGAAATCCCAATTCATCGGATCCAAATAGAGCAGGCCATTAAAGTCCGATATTAATCGCCGCCACTCTTCCGGCTCTGCCGCTTCGCCAACGCGTGAAAAGACATTTCGCGCTTCCAAATAAACGATCTGCGAAATGCATAATTGACCTTCTTCTTTGCGCATGAAGCGTTCGACAACGTCACATCGAAGATTTTGACGCTCGTCTTCAGCCTCAAAATATAACGCTTCCAGCCAATTTGTGTCCGCGAAATTCATCGACTGGCCTTGCGCAATTCGTCCGCGCTAAAGCGAACCTTGCGCCTGGGCCGTTTGAAATGCGCATCCCAATCTAATGATCTCGGCCCCACTGCTTGCTCAATTAGGCCATTGATCCATTTATTCAAGTTCCCTCCAGACTTTTTCATTAATTCCGCTTTCGGAATCGTCGGACGAATTGTAATCGTTTCTTGCACACAAGGCTTGTAACACAATTTTCCAGCGAAATCAACCGGCTGGCTAATCTCCATAGTAACCAGTTGTCAGGATCGCCGGGAGGATTCACGGTTGATCCTTGTATGAATATTGGCAGAGTCATGCGCGATGCACGAAGAAACCGCTTGGATACTTTATCTCGCGCCCGTTGTTTTCCCCTTATGGTGGTGCTTCATCTGTTGGCTTTTGTCGATGATTGGAGGCTGGCACCGACTCACTCAGCACTACCGCTCCGAAACGCCACCTTCTGGATTCCGATTGCGATCCCAAAGCGGAAAACTCGGCTGGGTCTCGTACAACAGAGTTTGGAACATCTACGTAGCTCCCGGAGGAATATTTCTATCGATGCATTTCCTCTTTCGATTTGGTCACCCCTCACTTTTCATTCCCTGGACCGCAATCCATAATGCTCAGGAAAAAAAAGTGCTTTGGGGTCGCTATGTGAGGTTCAGGGTCGGTGAACCGCCGACTGCGACATTGAGTATGTCGAAGAAAGTCTTTGAGAAGGCTCCGGATCACATTTTGAAAGCGGTTTCATGGTTGCCTGCCTGACGCTCGACGTATCGAAATCGCGAGGATTGATTTAAAAGCCACAGTTTGGCGGAGGATACGGTAATGGAATTGCCATCCCATGCTGCCAGGGGCTCTTCGGTGGGTGCGCGAAGCCCCAAACCTGCGGCGATTTTCTTTTCCTGTCAGAGTGTTTCTTTACGCAAGGGCCGCGTCTCGAGCATTGCCGGAGCACCTTTGCTCTCCTTCTCCAGATCAGCTTCCGTCCAACCCACCTGTGTCAACCTCACCCAGGCAGTCTTCTGACACGTCGCGGACATCGTTTTCAGAAACTCGTGCCGATCAAAATCGTCCAGATAATTCGGCACTTCATCGACGAAAACATTCGATGGGGAATTAACCACGGAATACCAGAAATACGCAGAAAATGGGACCGAAATTCCTTTCAGTTCGCTTCCGCGTGGTCCGGGTATTCCGTGGTTTAAATATTTTCCATTTTCCATAAGCCTTAGAGGGAATGAACAATGCTTTAATATTTGAAGAGGAATCCTATCAGATTATTGGCGCTTGCTTTGAAGTCTACCGGGAAAAGGGTTGCGGCGTTCTTGAGCCTGTTTACCCGGCGAAAAGGTAACTCGAAATACTCCATAAGCTTCAATTTGGCGGGCTCGAAAACCGGTTGGAAACAGTTGCGTCTATTGATAAAGTCCCATGCCAAACCCTTTTGGATCCAGCCCCGCACCATTCAATTCCAAATCCAACCACACCATTTTGTCCCCTCCACCCTCTGTAACTTTACAACCTCGCAAA
>JAQGOX010000700.1 GCA_028293365.1 Verrucomicrobiales bacterium
CGCCGCCGCCATGGGTTTGCTTTCAGCTTCATTGCTCCGAGCCAGCCCGCTCTCTCCTGAGGCCGAACTCGCGACTTTCCAATTATCTGATACCAATCTGGTCGTAGAGCTGGTCGCCTCTGAGCCCGACGTGACCGACCCAGTCGCGCTCGCCTGGGAAGCAGATGGGAAATTATATGTCGTTGAAATGAACGACTATCCGGATGGATCCGGAGGTGGTCGGATCTAATTGATGCAGGATTCCAATCACGACGGCCGGTTCGAAAAGATCACCGTTTTTGCCGATAATCTTCCATTTCCAAACGGAGTTATGCCCTGGGATGCTGGTATACTCGTCACTGCCGCGCCCGACATCTGGTATCTGCGCGACGGCAATGGAAATGGCATTGCCGATCAGCGCAGAAAAATCCTGACCGGTTTCGCCGAAGGCAACCAACAATTGCGTGCCAACGGACTCTATTGGGGAATCGACAATTGGATTTACGGCGCCAACGGCCGCAGCGATGGCGAAGTGCACTGGGTTAAAAACAATAAAAAGGCAGGCTCGATTCGCCGCAGAGATTTCCGTTTTCGTCCCGGCGGCCAGGAATTCGAAGCCATCGCCGGCAACAGTCAATTCGGCACGGGCCACGACGATTGGGGCAATCGGTTTCCTGTATTCAACAACATCCCCATCCGCCAGGTCGTCCTTGAAGATCGATACATTGAGCGAACACCCCAACTCTCCGTTCCAGAGACGGTTCCCAATATCGCGAGTGACGGAGAGAACAGACTGTTTCCCATCAGCCGCGAAGCGTTCTACATCCCTCAACCATCCGGCTATTCCACTTCCGCCTGTGGTCCCGCCGTGCAACGCGGGCCTGGCCTCGGTGAAACGAATAACGGCGACGCCTTCAGTTGCGAGCCGGTACAGAATCTAATTACCCGCCGTCATCTGGAAGGCGCAGGCCCGCAGTTTACCGCCGTTCGCATTCCGGCCGAAAAAGATCGCGAATTCCTTGCATCAACCGACACCTGGTTCCATCCGGTATTTCTCGCCAATGGTCCCGACGGAGCCCTCTACGTTGTCGATTTCTATCGAAAAATAGTCGAACACCCACATTGGGTCGCGCCTGAGCTTCGACCCAAAGTAAAGTGGGACGAAGGCTCCGCGCATGGTCGTATCTGGCGAATTCACTCCCGAAACTTTCAATTAACCAACCCGCCCAAACTGCAGGACGCCAGCATCCGCCAACTGGTTGATTCTTTGGAAAACGAAAACGGTTGGGTTCACGACACGGCGCACCGTTTACTCATCGAAAAACAGGACCAAAGTTCAATCCCGCTCTTGACCGCGCTTGTTCACAACGGGGAACCCGCGACGCGACTTCGGGCGCTCTATGCGATCGATGGCCAACGCGCCCTTACGCCAAAATTATTGCTCAGCACGCTGATTGATCCCGACCCGCATGTTCGCGCTCATTCGATCATTCTGTCGGAAGCCTACATGAACAACATTGCGGTCCAGAATCGGCTGCTAAAAATGACGCAGGATCCCTCGCCACTGGTCCGTTATCAACTGGCATTGTCACTCGGGCAAATGGATGATTTGAGATTCGGCGCTCTCGCGAATCTGGCCCATCGGACCGAAGGAGATCGCTGGCAGAGAATGGCAATCCTGAGCAGCGTCGGCCATAAACCAGAGCTGCTTCTGAATGAACTCAAAAAGAATCTAGCCGTTTTGACCCTCTCTGATCCTGCCTTCGTCCAACAACTTGCTGCGCTCATCGGAGCGAGCGCAAAAGAAGAGGCAATCAGACCGCTTTTATCGACTGTTTCGCAATCGAGCGACACAAATAGCGTCGTCCTTCTCGTTTCCGGTCTGATGTACGGTCTGAAGCAGACTGGAAATAACCCCAGCAATCTCGTTTTACAGACACTTTCAAATCTAATTCCCGTTGTGCGCACTCTTGCGAGTTCTGACGATGCTCGTTTGCCTTCGCGACTGGCCGCCACGCGGTTGCTCGCCTTCTCAACGAATGTCTCGGAGAACGATCTATTATTGAGCCTGATTCTCCCCGACCCACCTCGCGAAATTCAGACCGTTGCAGTCGATTCGATAGCGGAGAACTTGAGCGAGATCCTCGCCGCGCGCGTCTTTACAAATTGGGCTGCCTACACCCGAGCAACGCGCCAACAACTTCTGAAAAATGCGGCGCGCACTACTTCGCTCGGCAGACAATCTCTGGATGCACTGGAACACGGAATAGTATCTCCATGGGAATTCAATCCGGCCACTCGCCAGGCCTTCCAGCAACAAAAAGACCTGGAAATAAAAAAGCGAGCGAACAGATTATTTGCTGCAGACACTACGCCAGACCGTGAAGCCGTAGTCCGCGCCTTCAAACCTTCGCTCGATCTTGAAGGTGATCGCCAGCACGGCGCGCTGATTTTCAGCCAAAGCTGCCTCGCCTGTCATTCGATTCAAGGCGTCGGCGCGCAAGTGGGCCCGGATCTTTCCGGCATTTCGAGTCATGCCAAAGAAACATTGCTAATCGATATTCTCGACCCAAACCGCCAGGTTCTCCCTGATTATATTGCCTACACCTGCACCACCATGAACGGTGACACATTCTCCGGAGTAATTGCTGCAGAATCTGATGCCAGTATTACTTTTCGAAGGACCAACGAGACTGACCTCGCAAT